>NZ_JBRIIQ010000072.1:0-20898 GCF_052976905.1 Glaciimonas sp. GG7
AGATCAGGAAACGTTGCCACCTAGTGCACCAGGAACGAAAGATCAGGAAACGTTGCCACCTAGTGCACCAGGAACGAAAGATCAGGAAACGTTGACACCTGATGCACCAGGAACGAAAGATCAGGAAACGTTGCCACCTAGTGCACCAGGAACGAAAGATCAGGAAACGTTGACACCTGATGCACCAGGAACGAAAGATCAGGAAACGTTGCCACCTAGTGCACCAGGAACGAAAGATCAGGAAACGTTG
Organism: Glaciimonas sp. GG7; assembly: GCF_052976905.1. Lineage (NCBI taxonomy): Bacteria > Pseudomonadati > Pseudomonadota > Betaproteobacteria > Burkholderiales > Oxalobacteraceae > Glaciimonas > Glaciimonas sp. GG7. The sequence continues at coordinate 251 of NZ_JBRIIQ010000072.1, forward strand.
CCACCTACAACAACAGATACAACGACCGGCCCGGGTTTGGTGCATCCAAAGCTGGCTGACTCATCTTTAGTATATGAAATAAATTCGATTAGTCAAATAAGCTCGAGCGGCAAGTTGATTCTAGATGCGTTGCCGATGAAGGCGGACGGGGACGACAAAAACAGCTTGAATGCCGCCGCTGGTATAGTCATGCGTGAGCTTGGTGATCTATCGAAGAGTATTGTTGAGCATCAAAAGGGTCCTAATAAATTAAAAAATGAGGGACACGACAAAGAAACTTCCCCTGCGGGTGCTGACGCAGATTCAGGATTGTCACTTAATAAAATAGTTATACCGGCGAGTAAGACAGGTTTGGTGACAAAGACCGTTGTTCCCTCGTCGGAAACGTCACCGAAGAAATTGCTCCGAGGTAATCAAAATAAGAATTTTCCGCCGAATAATTCCAACAGGAAAAATGGCATAGGCAATCAAGGTCCTGCCGGCCCTGCTGATGGAGCTCCTGATTGGATTGCGCTAGCCAACAAGTTTAAAGAGAGCAATAAAAATAAAGATTGGACTGATGGTCCAGGGACAAACGATTTTCCCGTTAACAGATTCACCTCAAAAATTAATTCTGTCCCCGGCACTACTGGCAAAGAAGGGGACAAGCTTGATGACGACGATACCAACAAAGTGCCATCACCGGCGTCTTCAAGGGGTAATAGTCGACGTTCTTCTTTGGTGAGTGAGCAGGAGCCGGGTGTCACAGAGGATCAACCAGAATCGAGGCCGGTATCTGAAAAAATAGTGAAGGAAAAGGTCGCTGATATGGCGTCAAGCGTCTCAGGCTTAAAGCGGCAAGCGGAATCATTGATAGAAGGCCGGAGCAAGGTCAATCCGACTGATAACCCGACCCAGGCTAAAAAGTCTGACCGCAACAAAGTTGACTTGAAAAATCGTCTTGATGGTGATCATTTGTCGGATCTTCAACTTCATTTGCAAAAGCCTTTGAGAAAAGTAGGTGATCAGGAAAAGTATGTTTCCCCGCCTAAGCTTGACGATGATTTCAAAGAACGAATAGCGCTGTTTAACAAGTTTAAAAATATAGAAAAGACTCTGGCTCTTAGCGATAAAGAGAAACTTCGGGCAGCTATGATTCAGAAGATCGCGGATAAAACATCTAATTCAACTGTCCGTACTTTCATACATGTTCAGACCAAAACGGGTGCGATGTGGTCTTATGGCGGCGGTACACCAACTGAACATCGCGCTCCTTCTTCGAGGTCTGTCTTGGAAAGGCCTAGACGGGGACCAGCTCCTCCAACTCCTCCGCGTCCAGAGATGAGAGTAGCGAGCAATGGCGATAGAATTTTTTCATCCATTAATTTACAGTAGTTAAAATGGTAATTTCTTAAACTAGCGTCTCCTGTAATTTTTTCTTGGTACTGAGCGATAGATTGTTTTTCGATCTATTGCTCAATGCATTTAGGGCAATTCTGCAATTTTTCTCCTATTGCACGAAATGGCAGGATTGAAAGAGTGGGATCGGTTACCGTGCTGTCACATCCATATCGCATCGAAGACGATCGGTCATCAAGAAAATTTTCTTCAAAGTGCTCACTTCCATAGATAAAAAATCAAGTAAGCCCGATCCACCTTTGAGCTATACTTTTATCCCCCACTTTGATGTATCAATACGCAATTATTCCAGAAGGATTTTCCAAGATGATTATCTTGATTACAGGCGCAACAGCAGGCTTTGGCGCGGAAATGACGCGTAAATTTGTAAAAAATGGGCATAAGGTGATTGCAACCGGGCGTCGTAAAGAGCGCCTCGATAGTTTGGTGGCCGAGTTGGGTAGTGCGGTGTTACCTGTGGTGATGGATGTGACAGACAAAAAGACGGCCCAATCTGCACTGGATGCATTACCTGCTGAATGGCAAGAAATAGACGTGTTGGTCAACAATGCCGGGTTAGCCTTAGGCACTGAGTCTGCGCAGCAAGCCTTGCTCGAAGATTGGGAAACCATGATCGCCACCAATTGCCAGGGTCTCGTCACTATTACCCGTCTGGTGTTGCCGGGCATGGTTGCGCGTGGACGTGGCACGGTGATTAATCTTGGTTCTGTCGCCGGTGAACATCCTTACCCGGGCGGCAACGTGTACGGCGCGACTAAAGCTTTCGTTAAACAATTCACGCTCAATTTGCGTGCTGATCTGGTGGGCACTGGTGTGCGGGCAACGGATCTTGCACCTGGCTTATGCGGCGGCACAGAATTTTCAAATGTGCGTTATCGCGGTAATGACGATGCTGCTGCCAAGGTTTATGAAGGCACGCAACCACTGACCGCAGAAGATATCGCCGACACTGCATATTGGATCGCCACCTTGCCAGCCCATATCAATATCAATCGTATCGAAATGATGCCGACTTGTCAGGGGTTTGCAGGCTTGGCGGTTAAGCGTACCAGCTAAGGTATTTTGATAGAAACATTAGCGTCAATAATAGAGTCAATAAATTACGATAAGCGTGATGATAAGCTTTGATAGCATTTAAAAAATGCTCTGTTCTGAAAAGAAACAGGGCATTTTTATTTGGAGCTTACACAAAACTATCCATGTACGATTGTACTCATCAAGCCACATCAGGCTATACATTTCATTCCATGCGAATTGTTTTTTTGACGACATTCTGAGTAATTCAGGGCATCGATATAGAAGACCCGGAAACAAGAAAATCGATGCAGCAACATTGCTGCATCGAACTAAAAACCATCCGGGAGATGGTGGTCAACAGATATCAACAGATATCAACAAATGCAGTGCAATCAATCTGCAGGAAGATCAGAAGCGGGTGCGCATACCGATCGCCAGTTCAGTCTGGTTTTTAAAGCCATTGGCTGAGGCGACACGATAGCCATTACTCAATTTCATATAGTCGGCAGCCACATAGAGTTCAGTGCGTTTGGACAAATGATAGAAAACTGAGCCGAATAGCGTGGACTTGTTCCCACTGCCTGCGGTAGTAGAGAAACTTGCGTTGGAGTACGCGTTCAGGGTGCCGGTACCACCCACATTGTAAGCCGCGTTATTCGCCTTCATTACCTGATAGCCGACCTCATAATCCATCATGCCTTGCGGTGTGAATTTGGCCGATATGGTGTAGGCGTCATCTTTGCGCTTACCCAGCGCACCTTGTTCTGCCGTGTAATGGAAGTAACCAGTGTTCAACCGCACCAGACTATTTAAAAAGTAACTTCCTCCCAGCGAATAGGACTTGTGTTGTTCGGTAGTGCTGTTGAGAGAATTACCGACGTCGGCTTCGTTATAGAAACTGGAAATCAAAAAGTTGCTGCCGTTATAGCCGAGCGCAGCAGACTTGGTAGTGTTATTTGAGAATGACCCGGCAACTTCGCCAAATTGATAACCCAGACCTGCGACGATGCCGTTGTCAAACACCTTCTTCCATACCAGGCCGTTGTTGTAGCGAGTGCCACTAGCGCTGCCAGCATAAAAAATGATTTGCTTGAAGTTGTTGTTGTTAGTGAAGCCGCCTTCTTCCAGACCGAGCTTGTCGGAGCCGTATGCATCGCCATAGACCTGCGCAAAATCGCGTGCCAGTGTATTTTGGCGACCAACTGTCACGCGACCGAATGCGTCACTTTGCATACCAACCCATGCATCGCGGTTAAACAGTACACCCGGTGTATCCATTTCACCGGTACCGACTACGAATTCTGCTTCTAGTTTAAACATGGCTTTTAGTCCGCTGCCCAGATCTTCCTGACCCCTGAATCCGAGGCGGTTACCGCTGAACCATGCGACCGGGATTTGGGTCAGGCGGTCGCCCTTGCTGTCGGCATTATTGGTAGTGCTGATAGTGGCGTCTATCAAACCATAGATCGTTACATTGGACTGCGCAAACGCAGTGCCGGTAGATCCTATTGCGGCCAGACAAGCTAGCGCGATCACTGTTTTTTTCAAAATTGTCTCCTGACGAAAGTTTTATATTTATTGTGCCGACCATGTTTGATCAGCGACGCCGAGTATAAAAGCGTCAAGCTTTCTTCTAGCTTTCGTTATCGCAAGTTTTGTATAGTTGTGGTGTAAGTACGCAACACTGCTAAATAAATTATTTTGCGATACTGAGAACGTGTTGACTGATTATTTGAACGCCGAGCGTTATGCCGATTTGACTGAAGGGGGCAATTTGAAGGGAGGTGGCAGCACTGAAATACCAAGAGCCAGACAGACTCTTGGCCCACCTAATTTTCTCTTACTATTAATTGGACAGACGTTTGATCAAGGCTAGTTGCAGCGCAAGCGGGTAGCTGCACTAGAGCAGTTACCCCGATATTTTGTGGTCCTGTCATTAGCGTCACAGACCCATGTGCTGCCGCGACGATTTCTTTAACGATTGCCAGCCCCAGCCCTGTTCCATGCTGCCCCGGTGCGGCATTCCGATAAAAACGTTCAAATACGCGATGCCGTATTTCGGCAGGAATACCGGGGCCGTTATCGATGACCATGATGTCGATTAATGGCGGCTTGATTACAGTATTGAGATGCGCGTTGCTAGTACTCGTCATGCTTACGCTGACAGTGACTTTTCCATTTGGCGGTGTATAGCGGATGGCGTTATCAACCAGATTCATGATCATGGCGGTGAACAGCGCTGTATTACCGATTGCCCATGCGTGGGGTGTCTGGCACTCCATGCCAAGATCAATATTTTTGCGTTGGGCCAGATTAACAATGTCTTCCAGCACCGTTGAGATAACCGTGATCAAATCAACCGGATGCCGTAGCACAGCGTTGCTGTTGGCAGCCTCGGCCTGGGACAGCAGCAGTAATTTATTGGTGAGATCTGCCATATTGCGGCTGCTTTCCTGCATCGCCTCGAGCACTTCGTTGCGGCGTATTGTGTCGGTTAATTTGCGTGCGAACTGGATTTGCGAATCGATTAATGTGAGCGGTGTGCGCAGTTGATGCGCGGCATCCGCAATAAACCTTTTTTGCGCTGCGACTTGCGTATTGAGGCGCTGAATATACTGGTTCAAGGCGTCCGCAATCGGGCGCAATTCACGTTGTAGCTGGTTCGCCTTGATCGGTGTTAGCGACATCGGATCGCGCATCGTCAGATCGTCTTTGAGGCGCATGATCGGACGCAGTTCTATCGTCAGGCCGACCACCACCAGTGCGATGGCGAGCATGAGCATGGCGATCTGACGGTGCAGCGATGGCCTCCATAGATCGGCTACCATCATGTCATGACCGCGCATCGTCTGACCAACCTGTATGGCGATATGCAGGCGGTGTCCGGTGTCGTACAGCGTGCGTACCTGAGTGACAACGCGCAGAGTGTGATGATCGTACTGGTGGGTAGAAAATGTTGGTGCCGTCTGAGCAAAATTTACCGCCCCGGGAAAATCCGGTCGGCCCATCATCAATTGGCCTTCGTTGGTGATGACCTGATAGTAGACCTGATCTTGCTGGGGGGAGCTAAACAGTTCGAGCGCAGCCGGGTCCACGCTGACTTGCGGCACACCATCGAGCCAGCCGATATCGCTGGCGATCACCTGCGCCGAGGTGAGTAAGGCCCGATCCTGAATCAGATCAGCGGTTTCTTGCGCGCTGCGGTAGGAGAATGCCGCGCTGACGCCGACATACAGCGTCAGCGGAATGAGTAGCCATAACAGCAAGCGCAGACGCAGACTCACTATCATTTAATCTCTTTTTTTGAGTAAATAGCCTAGTCCACGTAAGGTCATGATGGCGGCTTGAGAATGTTCGATTTTTTTGCGCAAGCGATGCACATAGATTTCAATCGCGTCCGGACTGGGTTCGTCATCAAGGCCATAAATACCATGCATTAATGCATTTTTAGAGACCGTTTTACCTTGCTTGAGCATGAGTATTTCCAGGACGTCATGTTCGCGCCCGGGCAGGCTGAGGATTTTGTCGGCTATCGCAAACTGGCGCGTGTTGCTGTTGTAGATCAGGTCAGCGCAATGTATTTCGGTTGACTTGTCCGGGCTCTGCCGCCGGATCAGCGCCTTGATACGTGCCACAAGTTCTCTGACTTTAAACGGCTTGACCAGGTAATCATCGGCGCCGCTGCCGAGACAATCGACTTTTTCATCGATAGAACCACTGGCCGTCAAAATGATCACCGGCACGTTATTGTGGCGCTCACGCAGTCGGCGCAAGACATGTTTGCCGTTCATCTTCGGCAGCATCAAATCGAGTAAAACAGCGTCGTAGCATTCACTTTGCAGCACATGGTCGGCTGCTGCACCATCGATGGCGACATCAACGGTGAACTTTTCTTCTTTGAGTATTTTGGTCAGCCATAGCGCAAGGGGCGGGTTGTCTTCGATCAAAAGTAGCTTCATGGGGCGGTGTCTTGTTTCATTATTATGTTGCGCTGCAAAATTAAAAACGCATTATTAGTAAGCTCGATGAAAGTTAAGCCCACCTAAAATATATCTTACTTAATCAGTAAATAAATAAAGGAATGTCACGGTAGGTATATTATTTCCGTTGATCATAATCCCAAAATAATGGAGACATAATAATGCGTAAGTTTGTTGGTAACGTCATGAATTCAACGATCCGTTCCTCGGTAATGCCAGCGCTGCTGGTGGCCGCCCTCGTTGTACCGATGCAGGTCAACGCTGCCGAAAAAATCACCATCATGGTCGGCGGTATCACAAAGATGATCTATTTACCAGCGAAGCTCGCTGAGCAGTTGGGTTATTTCAAGGAAGAAGGATTGGACGTTGAGCTGCAATCGCAACCGGCCGGGGTTGATGCTGAAAACGAATTGTTAGCAGGCGCCGTGCAGGCCGTGGTCGGGTTTTATGATCACTCAATCGATCTGCAAAGCAAGGGCAAGGAAGTAACTGCGATTGTAGTGTTCGGTCAGGTCCCGGGTGAAGTTGAAATGGTGTCGACTAAGTCCGCAGCCACCATCAAGAGCATGGCCGATGTCAAGGGTAAAACCCTGGGCGTGACTGGATTAGGGTCATCAACTAACTTTCTGACGCAGTATCTGGCGGCTAAGCACGGCATCACCTCCAGTCAATATTCGCTGCTTCCTGTCGGTGCTGACAATACGTTCATTGCAGCGATCAAACAGGGACGCATTGATGCGGGTATGACAACTGAGCCGACCATTTCACAGTTGCTGAAAACAGGCGAGGCATCGGTTCTGGTGGACATGCGCACTGTCGATGGTACGGTCAAGGCGCTCGGTGGCTTGTATCCGGCGTCGAGCCTGTATGTCCAGCGTCCGTGGCTCAATACCCACAAGGCAGAGGCCGTCAAACTGGCGCGTGCTTTCAGTAAGACACTGAAATACATCAAGACGCATAGTGCTGCGGAAATCGCCAGTAAGATGCCAAAAGATTACCAAGGCAAGGACAATGCCCTGTATGTGCAGGCTTTGCAAAACTCCCTTCCGATGTTCTCACCCGACGGCATGATGCCAGTCGGCGGACCTGAGACTGTATTGCAAGTGCTGGCCGGATTTAATCCGAACGTTAAGGGTAAGCACATCGATTTATCCAAAACCTATACCAACGAATTCATCCCTCAAGACAAGTAAGTCCGACGATGCTGGCGACTGAAATGAACGATGTCGCCTGCAATTGTTCGATTACGTGCTTTGCATGAATGACATGTTAAGGAGGTTTTGATGACGTTATTGGCTGCTCTCAGACGTTCACTCAGAACCTGCTCTACTTAATCAGAGATCCCGAATGAGACTATCTTCAACTACAAGCACCCCCATTGTTAACCCTGGCGGCGCATCTGCGACGACGCCAAACACCCCGGATACCCCGGCCATTGAGATGCGTAACGTCTCCTGTCGTTTTATTTCACCCGATGGCAAGGCGACTGTTGCGTTGCGCGATTTCACGATGAGTGTTGCGCGTGGTGAGTTCTGCGCCATCGTCGGCCCTACAGGTTGCGGCAAGTCGACCACTCTTAGCCTCATTACCGGGTTGCTCAAACCGACGGTGGGTGAGGTTCGGATCATGGGTGAGCCAGTGACGGGTATTGATCCGCGCATCGGTTTTGTGTTCCAGAGCGACGCCGTATTTCCATGGCGTAGCGTGCTCGACAATGTCGCTGCGGGTCCCTTGTTCCGTGGTAAACCGAAAGATGCGTCCTACGCGTTAGCAGAGGAATGGATACGCCGGGTCGGCCTGAACAAGTTCAGTAATCATTATCCGCATCAACTTTCTGGCGGTATGCGCAAACGTGTCGCGCTTGCGCAAACGTTTATCAATAGCCCGGAAATTTTGTTGATGGACGAGCCATTCAGTGCGCTCGATATGCAAACGCGCACCTTGATGCAGGATGAATTGTTGCAGTTATGGAGCGCGCAGTCCGGCTCCGTCGTGTTCGTGACCCATGATCTTGAGGAGGCGATTGCGTTGGCCGATAAGGTCTACGTCTTGACTGCACGTCCGGCTACTTTGAAGAGCGTCTATGAGATCGATTTGCCGCGTCCAAGGATCATGTCCGAGGTGCGCTACGAGCAACGTTTCATCGATATTTCACGCAAGATTTGGGCTGATTTACGTGAAGAAGTGCAGATTAACTAAGCCGACTTTTAGCCTTGGCTATCCCTGCTCAACACTTACATCATGCTGTTGATGGTCATTGATCGTTATAGCTGAAAATAATTAAAGGTACATGAAATGAATCAAACACACTCCCTCGACCTGCTTAACGCCGCTAGCCTGGCGACGGTCGAAGAGGCGGCGCAACGAAAAATCAAGATGCGCTATTGGCTGGTGATATTTTTACGGGTGGCGATTTTGGTAGTTGGTCTCGGCGGTTGGGAACTGGGATCGCGATTGAATTGGATTGATCCGTTTTTTTTCTCACAGCCGTCGCTCATCGTGATGCAGATTTATGACTGGATTATGGAAGGGACATCGCAAGGACCGTTATGGGTGCAGGTGTTAGTCACGCTGGAAGAAACTGTACTCGGATTTTTGATTGGTGCTGTCGCTGGTGTTGTCTGCGGTATTTTGCTGGGTCGCAACAAGCTCTTATCGGATGTGTTTAGTATTTACATTCAGATTGCTAACTCCATCCCTCGGGTCGTGTTGGGGTCAATTTTTGTGATTTCATTAGGGCTTGGTATGGCCTCGAAAGTCGCGCTGGCTGTCGTGATGGTGTTCTTTGTCGTGTTTGCGAACGCCTTTCAGGGTGTGCGTGAAGCGGATCGGTATATGATCGCGAATGCGCAAATTTTGGGCGCGTCACCACGTCAGGTAACCATGTCGGTAGTGATTCCATCGGCGTTGAGTTGGATACTGGCGAGCTTGCATGTCAGTTTTGGATTTGCGTTGGTGGGTGCGGTAGTGGGCGAGTTTCTTGGCTCAAAGCAGGGCATCGGCTTGCTTATTTCGACGGCGCAAGGGGCGTTTAATGCCAGTGGCGTGTTTGCTGCGATGATCGTTCTGGCGGTGGTTGCTTTGGCAGCAGATTATTTGTTGCTGAGAATCGAGAAACGCTTGCTGAAATGGCGTCCGGCGGCATTTTGATGGATTTTGTAGTGTTTTAAGACTGACGGTGCATTCCGATGCGCCGTTTTTTTTGGTTGTTGTATTCCCTGATTAATTCCATTAATGATGAATAAAAACCAACGATCTCGAGATACCATTAGAGCCGGTTAATTGCCAACCTCATCAGAGAAGATAATGGAAGAAGAATACGAAGTACCCAGTCCGCATGAACATGCAATGGAAGAAGCTGTTGAAAAAGAGCGGGATGGCTTAGCCCAGCGGGTGGCGCTCATGACGGCGATTTTGGCGACGATCGGGGCGCTGGTGAGTTATCAAAGCGGCACGGCGCAAAATGAAGCCATGTTTTTAAAAAATGAAAGCATCTTGAAGCAGGCCGAGGCCAGCGATCAATGGGCTTTTTATCAGTCAAAGTCGACCAAAAGTCATTTAGATGAGGCCGTGGCTTCGTTGACTGAAAATCCTGAAATGAAAGCCCGCTATCTTGCTGATAGGGATAAGCAAGAGCGGCAAAAGGCCGATATAAAAGCCGAAGCCGAGAAGCTTCAGGCCGAATCGCGCAAGCTGGGTGAAGAGTCTGAGGCTAAGCTGCGACCGCATGAGCGCTTTGCGCTAGCGATGACGTTTATTCAGATTGCGGTTGCGTTGGCAGCCATCACGGTATTAACCAGACGGCGTTGGTTAATCTGGGGTTCGTTGGTGTCGGCGGGAGTCGGGATTGTTTGTTCGGTGAGTGCTTTTTTTTGATGACGTCATGATGCGGTCATATGGTGCCGGTATTCTCCGGTTTGTCGATTAGCGCACACTCTGTTGGATACCGTACTCACATTGGGCTACGGTTTTTTATTGAGTGCTTTGGGCATCACAGGTTGGCCGATAGCCTCGATCATCGGCACCAATTTTTGCTGTCATTTGTTAAACAAAAAGCCCGCGGCTCAAGCCTGCGGGCTTTTTTAATAGCATCGGTTTTTTACTAATGCTGACGCATGATTAAACTCGGATGATTTTTTCGCCGGTATGGACAATTTGAAATGCTTCTTCTGATAATGGATGGAGTGCCCGTCCATCTGATAATTGATACGTTTTTGGGCCTGGCAGTTCGCTGACTTCACCGTTAGCTGACGATACGACGATCGGGCTTTGGTACACGTCTACGTGGTAGCCTTCGCCTGATACGCCTTTGGCGTCAAATTTGTAGAGCAAATCCATAGGAGTCTCCTGTTGGTTGCGGATTGAATATCCTCGACAACAATAGCAGATTTGAATAAATTTCTCGGCTTCTTTTTTCTCTGCACTCTTCATTATTTTGCAGTTCTTTGACGTATACCGATCTGGTCAGATATATCTATTTGGACACAGCGTTATGCCGGTAGCGAATATCAAATGCAATCTTTCGGCAGGGCAAGAAAAAGCCCAGCATGGCTGGGCTTGGTTTCTGATCAAACATAATGGCCGGTAAATATCCCGACTATGCTTTTTTTGAATATGCGCTACACCAGCCGTTTGCAGAAACTACTTTTCCTGCAAAAAGTGGGCATGCGCCTGTGGCGTCACCAGCTTTACCTTGATAGAGCATGCAGTTATTGCATTGCTGCACTGCAAGATGGTTAGGGTATTTAGCTTTATCGACCTTCGATGAGTCATGGTTGTAACCCAGCGCAATTGCTTGCGGATCTTTCTCGTCAACTTTTGCCGCTTGTGCACGCGCAGTTATTGTCGCGCCCATTGCTGATGCGACTGCCAGGTGGGATAAATTTTTCAAAAATATTCTGCGATTACTCATCTGGGTTCCTTGTTTTAGTCATTATTACGGTACCTCTACCGTGGACGAGGATCGTAGCACGGGCCTATTGATCGTGTATTTTTTTTGCATATCTTTATTACTTTTTGGCATCTTGTTTGTGGCCTTTATGATGTTGTTTGCATATTTTTGATGGTAGCGCATATAACTAATTACTATTGATAAACACTTCATAGTGTCAATGCAGGGTTTGTTCAGAATAAATCATCAGCAAAGTGGTGTATGCGTGCATCAGTTTGATAAACTCCCCGCTTTATTGATGGAGCTTGCATGACTGACATTAACAAACCGATGCCAATTCCAGACTTGCCGACGGATAGTCTTCATCCAGAGTTCGTGGTTATTTGCCGTGATATTGGCTATGAAGTTGGGCTTTCACTCAAACCTGAGCGCAAGGCCCAGTTGTTTACTGCATTGGCTGATTTGAACGAACTGGCTTTGGAGTTACGTAGCAGTACCGACAATCCAAGCTTAAACGGCTTTCTTGATGGTGTGATTACGGCGCTTGAGGGATGATTCTGGCGCAATTCTCATTGCACATTTATATGGGGTTATTCAACTAAAAATACCATTTGATGTCGCGCATCTGAACGTGGCGGGAATGATATTTGCTATAGAGGTAAGTTTATTGCTTACTAATGAATGCAGGGGAGATAAAAATATGGATATGACAAAATTTCAAGGGGATGCAGCATCTGACGTTACGCACTGGCAAGGCAGTATCGCAGAGAGCGTAGGCGACAATAGGCCATTGCTCACTATGTCCAATAACGATGTTTTTGTAAGTCAGTCAGCCCATGCAGAGGGCGCAATAGAGTCAGACCGCGCGAGCGAGCGGCGCAAGTGGATTTGGCAAATGAGTACGATTGTAGTGATGGGGATTAGCGGGCTTTGCTTGAATATCTTAATAAAGTCGATTCCCAGAAACAGTGACATTGCGGCTACCCCCATAGCGACGGTTGCCTTTTCGGACAAAGATTATTGTCGTGAGGGTGAGCAAGCGTATGCACTTGATTCTAACGTTGGAGTGAAGCCTCCTCTCACGCGAAAATGTACAGCAACTGATCGCGTGACGCAGCGGGATACGACGTTGAACGAAAAATAATCTTGTCGGGGTGAATTACCGTGTTGTGCTGGTGTCCAATTCCGTCAGTTTTCTGTTGGCTCGTACCAATGGAAACGCATTGTGTAGATAAAGTGCTACTTTGCATTTGCCTGCGCGGAAGATAGATTGCTCCTTCAAGCTGTATTCGGGTCGTCGCGTTGGAGCGCGTCTAATGTCATCAAGGGAATGTTGGGGAATGTCATTCTTCGTATCGGATTCCGATATTCCGAATCCGAATCCGAAAATGAAATAAGAATGGTAAAAATTCGCTTAGTACGTTTAGCAGTATTGGGAGTTCTGATTGCAACGATGGCTGCCTGTAGCACGCCTGATGGTGGCGGGACATCGACGCCGAGTGGACCTGGCTATTACACGGTACAAAGGGGCGACACCCTATACAGTATCGGTCGCAAGTTTAAGCAAAATCATCGGAGCATCGCCAGATGGAATAAGTTAGGCGATGTAAATGGTATCGACGTCGGGCAAGTGTTGCGGGTGGCTCCTCCTGCTGCTGTTGGCAATCTTGCGGGTGCAAGTCCGGTTACAGGGGCACGCAAGGTTTCACCCCCGGCTCCGCCTGCGGCAAATCCATCTTCGAAGGGTATTGAACGCAGTATTGATTGGGTGTGGCCGACAGAGGGCGTGAAAACCGCCAGTTTTTCTTCCAAGAAAAAAGGTATCGAGATCGCCGGCAAGAGTGGACAGCCGGTAGTGGCTGCGTCTGGTGGCAAGGTAATGTATGCCGGGTCAGGGATACGTGGTTATGGGAATTTGCTGATTGTGAAACACACGAGCAGTCTATTGTCGGTGTATGCACATAATCAGGCCATACTCGTCAAAGAGGGCCAGATGGTCAGCAGAGGCCAGAAAATTGCTGAAATGGGCAAATCCGATAGCAGTACTGTTAAGCTGTATTTCGAAATTCGCCGAGATGGCAAACCAATTGATCCTTCAGGGGTATTTCCGGGGCGTTAAGCTGTGTTGCACTCTGTGCAAGGGGCAATGCCTCTTGTACCTCTTGAACGCTTACCTAGCTGCGATCACGCAAGATGCGGGTGACTCCCTGAATTCTACGTACATTGCGTAGAAGACGTGCAAGATGTACGCGGTCTTTGACCTGAATCGTAAAGATTAATTGGGTCATCATCAGATCTTTGTCGTCATCCATATTGACGTAGATAATATTGGCATCGGATTCACCGATGTCGGCCGCTACTCTGGCCAGAATCCCTTTGTCGTTGTGTACTAAGACCTTGATACGGCAATCAAAGCGGCGGTTTAAGTCCGTTGCCCAGCGTACGTCGATCCAGCGCTCCGGGTCTTTGCTGCGTTGGCGTTTTGCAATATTGCAATCGTCGGTATGCACGATCAGACCTTGGTCCCGCTTGAGCTGACCGATCAGCACATCGCCCGGGATAGGTTGGCAGCAAGGGGATAGTTGGATCGAAACACCTTCGCTGCCGTTGATGATGACCGGATCGGCTTTGACCGGCAGCGCTACCCCTTCCGTATCCAGCAGCGGCAATGGAAGTGGCTGCTCCAACAGGCCCATGATGTGACGCGCGACCAATGCAGCCATGCGCTTGCCGACGCCGATATCGGCGTAAATTTCTTCCAGCGAATGTGCGCTTGACTCGTTGAGCAGGCGTTCTACCATCACAGGGGCCAATTCAGGATTCAGGTTAAGCGTCGTCAAAGCTTGCGATAACAAGCGTTTGCCAAGGTCAACTGATTCATTCAAATTGATCGTGCGCAGATGGTGACGAATCGACGAACGGGCTTTACCGGTACGAACGAAGCTCAGCCAGTTAGGGCTCGGACGCGAACTACTGGACGTGATGATCTCGACGATATCGCCATTGTGTAGCTCTGAGCGCAACGGTGCCGGTTCGTGGTTGATCTTGGCGGCAACAGTTTGATCGCCGACGTCGGTGTGGATGGTATAGGCAAAATCGAGGGCGGTCGCGCCACGTGGCAGGGCAATGATTTTTGATTTCGGTGTAAACACATAGACCGAATCGGGGAACAAGTCGACTTTGACATGCTCCAGAAATTCGGCCGAGTCGCCAGTTTGTTTCTGGATATCGAGCAACGATTGTAGCCACGCGTGCGTGCGTTGTTGTAGTTCGCTTAAATCACCGTCCTCGTCCTTGTACAGCCAATGGGCTGCTACGCCTGACTCTGCCACACGGTGCATATCCTGGGTTCTGATCTGAAATTCGACTGGCGTACCGTAGGGGCCGATGAGCGTAGTGTGTAGCGACTGATAACCGTTGAGTTTAGGAATCGCGATGTAGTCCTTGAACTTGCCAGGCATCGGTTTATACAGCGCGTGCAATGTTCCCAGCGCGACATAACAGTTGGCAAACGTATCAACGACGATCCGGAAACCGTAGACGTCCAGGACTTGTGAAAACGATAGATGCTTGTTACGCATCTTGCGATAAATGCCATACAAGGTTTTTTCACGGCCATCAATTTGCGTCGGGATGCCGGTCGCGATCAGAGTCGAATTCACCGATTCCAGAATCTTACTGACAACTTCGCGGCGATTGCCGCGTGCTGCTTTGACAGCTTTTTGTAGAGTGCGGTGGCGTAGCGGATGCAAATGCGAGAACGACAGTTCTTGTAACTCGCGATAAATATTGTTTAAACCAAGGCGATGCGCAATCGGCACATAGACTTCCATCGTTTCACGGGCGATGCGCCGCTTTTTCTCTGGAGCCATCACCCCCAACGTGCGCATGTTGTGCAGTCGGTCGGCTAACTTGACCAGGATCACGCGCACATCGCGCGCCATTGCCAGCAACATTTTGCGGAAATTTTCTGCTTGCGCTTCGATTTGACTTTGAAATTCGATTTTGTCGAGTTTGGAAAGACCATCCACCAGACTTGCCACCGGCGCACCAAAGCGCTCGATCAGCTCTTCTTTTTTGACATCCTGATCCTCCATCACATCGTGCAGGAGGGCAGCCATAATCGCTTGCGCGTCAAGCTTCCAGTCGGCGCAAATTTCGGCCACTGCAATGGGATGGGAAATATACGGCTCGCCTGATTTACGCATCTGTCCCAGATGCATTTCATCTGAAAAACGATATGCTTCCTTGACCTTCTTCAGTTCAGAGGGACTCAGGTATTGGGCAAGTTTGGTAGTTAGGTGGGTGATCGATGCAACGCCGTGGTGGGATGCAGGCTGATCGATAAATGGTGCAGGTTTACTAGTTTTGGCAGGGCGGGGCGAAGCAGCTCGTTTAGGAGCGGCTGATGGCAAGGTCGAATCTGGTGGTATCAGGTTCATACAATATAGACAACAGCCGCAGCACGTTGGAGATTAACCGGGTACTTTTTTTAGCATTTCAATACCAACTTTTCCAGCAGCAATTTCACGCAGGGCAATCACCGTTGGTTTGTCTTTCGCGTCTACTTTAGGGGTATGACCTTGCAGTAGCTGGCGCGCGCGATAGGTTGCCGAAAGAGTCAGTTGAAAGCGGTTAGGGATGTGTTTGATGCAATCTTCAATAGTGATGCGAGCCATACGTTCTCCGAAAAACAGGGTCATTGCTAATCTTGCCAGTCGCACCAATTTTATCGGTGTTGGCAGCAAGATTAACCGGGTCTTAGCTTAAATTGGCATGAATGCCAAGTTGTGCAAATAAGGATGCGTTACGTGATGCTTGTTGCGAAAAACGACAACGTGTCGCTTTGACAATTGCTGTCAGTTCCGACAAAGCATCAGAAAATTCTCGGTTGATAATAACATATTCAGACTCCGGGGCATGCGCGATTTCCCCGCCAGCAGCCAGAATTCGGCGTGTAATGACCTGGGGCTCATCCTGTCCGCGTTTCTTTAGTCGGTCTTCCAGTGCCGCGATGGATGGTGGAAGTATAAAAATACCCACTGCATGCGGGAATTGTTTCTTGACCTGCTGCGCACCTTGCCAGTCGATTTCTAGTAATACGTCAGTACCCTCTTGCATCTGTTCGATAATCGACAAGCGCGAAGTGCCGTAATAGTTGCCATGAACTTCTGCCCACTCAAGAAACTCGCCTTGCTTGTGTCGTGCACGGAAATCCTCAACCGACGTAAAGTGATATTCACGACCGTTTTTTTCTTTAGTGCGAGGTGGGCGTGTTGTAAACGAAATGGAGAGTTTAATCTCCTGATCCTGGGCCAGCAACGCGTTCACCAAGGTCGATTTCCCAGCTCCCGACGGTGCGACCACCATGAATAAGCTGCCGGACATTGGATGCTCGTCGGGCATGGCAGCGACGCTAAGGAGTTCGTTGGGGGGGATAGGTAATAGTGGCGGCGTCATGGCGGTTGGAATATTCGCAAACAAAGGAGGCGAGTCACTGTGCGCACTGTACGTATTGTTATTAATGACGACTGAGCGGTGACTCGCAGCTAGCCCACGATTGTATCAGCGCAGAGACATGGTTGCAGAGGGGATAATGGCTTATCTGGTGTCACTGTGATGAACAAATTAGGATTTTTTAGAGAAAACACAAAAAAGTGACGATTTTGGTCATGTCAGGCGGCAAAATAGCCCAATTTTGTCGACTCTTTTACCCGAAGACTCAGTATTTTGTTTCATTGACTGGCGGCAATGCGTTGGCATGTTTTCTGCTTTACACCGAAAGTAGTTTAAACCGAATCCATAAGGAGTTTTGTATGAATCAAATTTTCCGTCGTATGTCGAGCAAAGCACAAAAAGGTTTCACGCTCATTGAATTGATGATCGTTGTTGCGATTATCGGTATTTTGGCTGCAGTAGCGATCCCGCAATATGCAAACTACACAAATCGCGCCAATGCTGCGGGCACGATTGGCGAATTAGCTGTCTATAAAACAGCCATTGCTGACTGTGCTAATGGATTAGGCCTTGGCACTGGAGCTATAGCGGGTTGTGCCGCTGGCGCCAATGGCGTGCCTGCAATTACATTGTCAACTAATATTGTTTCTCTCGCGATCCCGACCACTGGTGTCATGACCGGAACTAGCAAGGCAACAACCTCGGCGAATGTTGCGATGGGTTTTGTTGATACGCCAACGGTTGCTGCTACGGCTATCAACTGGGTGATGACCGGTACAATTTGTGATGCAAATCGCGGTATGAAGGTCGGTCAAGGCGATTGTTAATACTTTTTTACAGATTGTTGTTACCGATTAAAAACTAGGGTGCCTTCGGGTACTCTATTTTTTTGCATGCAATATTCAGTATTTTTAATATATACACCGCTGTCACCAGGCGTTGTTTCCTCATTTTTGAACACGTTAACTCATGAAAAAGAAAATTCGTGCTGGCTTAATACACTTACTGATCAGCATTTTTCTTGTTTCAAGCGTCATGGCTTTCGTCCTGCTGGTCTGTTATCCAACGCCTTACTTCGAGGCAACCGGGGTCGGGCAATTGTTAATTGTTCTGGCGACTGTCGATGTCTGTCTGGGACCGCTACTCACACTGATTATTTTTAATCCCGCAAAGAAATGGTTGAAATTCGAATTGGCTTTTATTGTCATTTTGCAACTTTCTGCATTGTTATACGGAGTCGCGACGGTATTTGCCGGACGTCCCGTTTATCTTGTATTTGATGCTAACGGATTATTTACGTTGGTTTCTGCCTATCAAATTCCTGAAATAGAATTGAAGAAAGAGCATTTTCCCGGATTATCTACCACCGGGCCAAAGCTTGTCGGTGCACAAATTCCGATGACCAGAGAAGAGCGTAAAAATTACATTGCGGAGGCGGTAAAAGAACGTGTTGATTTACCTCGCATGCTGCAATACCACGTTCCCTACGAAACCCTGGTCAAGGATGTCAAAACTAACATGCGGCCTATTGCTGCTCTGCTCCGTCACAAGTCGCCCGGAAAAGTAGCTGAAACAACGCAACTCCTCAACGACGTCGCCAGTAGCAGCGGTTTGCGGTTGGATGAACTTGCCTTTCTTCCGTTGACCACGCGCGAAAACATCCTGACCGTCATTGTTCGGCGTAGCGATGCCAGTATCGTGAAAATTTTGCTGATTACTCCTCCTCTTTTGTCGCACGATTTTCATTAAGATCAATCGCAACATCAGGGATGCGAGAACTATAAAAAATTTTCTATTGGGAAATAGTCGTGCTTTCCCAGTCAGACCCGCTTCAGCTTCCAACCTGCGTCAGCCGTCTGGCACAATCGGACGCTATAATGCAGCTCGACGGTCTACGCGCAATGGCGTGCCTGACCAGGCAGTATTGATATCCCCTCCGCACTCACAGATTTATACAAATACATCCAATTTATGCAATACGTCTCCACGCGCGGCCACGCTACGGCTCAATCTTTTTCCTCTATTTTGCTAGGCGGTCTGGCCCCGGATGGTGGGTTATATCTGCCAGAAACCTATCCGCAAGTCAGTGCTGCTGAGCTCAATCATTGGCGCACGCTGTCTTACGCTGATCTGGCGTTTGAAGTATTGCGCAAATTTGCGACCGATATCCCTGATGCGGACTTGAAGGCGTTGACCCATAAAACCTATACCGGCGAGGTCTATCGCAACGGTCGGGCAGGCGAGAGTCCTGACCAGATTACGCCGTTACGTGTATTGGAAGAGACGGGCGGCGGCAAGCTGGTGTTGCAAGCGCTGTCGAACGGGCCGACGCTGGCGTTTAAAGATATGGCGATGCAGTTATTGGGTAACTTGTTTGAATACACCTTAGCCAAGGACGATGCTGCACTCAATATTTTCGGTGCCACCTCGGGCGACACCGGCAGTGCGGCGGAGTATGCGATGCGCGGCAAGAAGGGGATTCGGGTTTTTATGTTGTCGCCGCATAAAAAGATGAGCGCATTTCAGAGTGCGCAAATGTTTAGTCTGCAAGACCCGAACATTTTTAATGTTGCCGTCGAAGGGGTGTTTGATGATTGTCAGGATATGGTCAAGGCGGTCTCCAATGATCACGCCTTCAAAGCGGCGCAAAAAATCGGCACGGTGAACTCGATCAATTGGGCGCGCGTGGTGGCGCAAGTTGTGTATTACTTCCGCGGCTATCTCAGTGCGACGACTAGCAACGATCAACAAGTATCGTTTACTGTGCCATCGGGTAACTTTGGCAATATCTGCGCCGGGCATATCGCCCGCATGATGGGGCTGCCGATCGATAAATTAGTCGCCGCCACCAATGAGAATGACGTTCTCGATGAGTTTTTCCGTACCGGCGTCTACCGCGTGCGCAAATCGGCTGAAACGTATCACACCAGCAGCCCAAGCATGGACATCAGCAAAGCCTCCAATTTTGAGCGCTTTGTATTTGACTTGATCGGGCGTGATTCTGCCCGTTTGGGTAGGTTATTCCATAAGGTTGAAGCCGAAGGCGGCTTCGATTTGTCCGGCGCACCCGGCAGCGATGGCGATGAATTTCATAAGATCGCCGAATACGGTTTCCAGTCCGGCAGATCTACCCATCAGGACCGTATCGAGACGATATGCGATGTTGAACAACGTTACGGCATCACCATCGATACCCACACAGCCGACGGCGTCAAAGTCGCACGCCAATACCTGACGCCCGATGTCACCATGATCGTGCTGGAAACAGCATTGCCGGCTAAATTTAACGAAACCATACTCGAAGCATTGGGCCGCGATGCCGAGCGCCCGGTGGGCTTTGAAAACATTGAAGCATTGCCGCAACGATTCGATGTCATGGCCGCCGATGTGGCGAAGATCAAGGCGTACATTGCGACGCATACTGGCCTGTAATGAATAGCGTGCAAAAACCCTACATGCTCACTGTCACCGCGGCTCTCGACGTGTTATTGGCGGCTGCACGGCCAGTAACCGATGTCGAAACAATCTCAACCCTGGTCGCAAATGGTCGGATTCTGGCCAACTCTCAGACGTCGCAATGCAATGTGCCGCCTGCGGACAATACGCAGATGGACGGTTATGCCGTCCGGGCGGTGGATTGCGTGAGCGGCGCGGCCAGATTGCCAGTCTCTCAGCGCATTCCTGCCGGTCACGTCGGTCAGCCGTTACAACCCGGCACCGTCGCACGGATATTTACTGGCGCGATGATTCCGGCTGGAGCTGATGCGGTGGTGATGCAGGAAGTGTGCGAAGCACACGGGGATGCGGTTGTGGTTCGCCATACGCCCGCGTCAGGCGAATGGATACGCCGTGCGGGGGAGGACATCGCCGTTGGTAAAGTCATTTTGTCGGTCGGTACGCGTTTG
>NZ_JBRIIQ010000073.1:0-20264 GCF_052976905.1 Glaciimonas sp. GG7
AGGCGTGCTCTTTCTCACCCTCGCTCTTTCTGAACGGATTGAGCGGAGACTCCAGGGTTAACCATGTGTTCGGTGCCATGCCAGGGGTAGGACCTTGATTGTCAACAGTATTGCTCCCCGGATACTCTGGAATAAGTTCAAGACGATGGGTAAAGCCGTGCTTCTGCTGCCACATCCAAAATACACGGTCAACGAAACAATGGTGAAAGTAAAAAATTGGATCGAGACCTGCGGTATCGTTTTCCCCCATATCGCCATTCGCTCCCGGTATCGGGGATCTATCGTAAGTAGGCAGATCGCAACCTCCCACGGCCAAGTGGATGCTATTGTGCGGGCTCTCCAGTGGTACGACCTGCACAGCATCTTTAGCGCGGTCCTCGTTCCATTGAGCGGCGGAGCTTGTATTGGAAAAGACGGTAAAGTTGGGAGCATCGAGGCAACTGCTGTATTTCCCGTGCACATTAGTTGGAATGACCTGACCTTTAACCTCGACGCTCGAGTTGAGCCAGTTCGTCACATTTCCATTCAATATTCCCACGTTGGTTTCGTAGTCCGGATACTGTGCATTGTGTTTTTTCGTCGCTTCTATATCGGCGGGTGTACCCACAAGACCCGATAACGGATAACGTACGGTTTCATATCCCTTGGGCTTAGTGTAGTTGTCCGTTTCCGATGAGGTATTGTCAAAAATGTTTTTATTGAAAACAAATGAGCGCAGGGGATTCGGGATCGTTTTTCCGTCAAGTACGAAAGTTTCTCGGGTAAGCGCCCATGGAATCCCATTTTTTAGAGATTCGGCGCTGGTTTCATCCCAATACGGCATCATTACATCCGCACATCCGGGGATGCTTTGCAAAGCCTCTTCTACTTTCAGCAGATACATCCGATGCCAGGTTGGAAATAGAACATTCCCATGATTGCAGTAGCCACCCCAATAGTCAGCACTTCCCCAGCCAGCTCCGCGGAAGGGTTCGCCGTGATAGCCACCCAGGACAAAGAATGAGCGCAGGTTGTCAGCTGGAAGTTCCTTAATACCTTTCCATGCACGCATCAAATCTTCTAAAGATTTCTTATGACCCTTACTGTAATCGTCTTGCAGTATCTGGATGGACTGACGAACTCTGAGCTTTGACATGTTGATCTCCTGATGGGTGCGTGAATGTAACTACTTGGTGGGCATGTCTGGAAAAACTGGTGAGGCCAAACGCGTTTATCAGCGCTTAAAAAATCTTGCCGCCGTACACATAATCTGAGTTCTCAAAGAATGGATTTTGTGGCTTCACGAAACGTTTTACGAACATGCATTGTTGTACTGCGTTGCGTATCCCGACGGAAGTAACGTTACGGTAACAATGCGTAATGTTGATCGTTACGTCTGCAGATCGTATTTGGACAACGTAGTAATGCCAGGGTAAATTTGTCTACAAAAAAATACTGCCCCCTACGAGAGGAGGCAGAAAAATGTCAATCAATTCACCGACGTCTACGGAAAAGCCGCCGCCGGGTTCAGCCCGACTTGACGGCAATAAAGGAGGCCACCAAGCCGGCGGCCTCACCGTCGTGCGGTTTAACCCGGATGACCGAGCCGGTGATGGCTGCCACCTGGCCTACGCCATTGGGCCAGTGCTCCGTCATCGCGCCGTCGTAGTCATAAAAATAGTACTCGGTCAAGGTTCCCGGCCGCCCGCTTCCCACCATATGCAGTCGCGCAGGTGCGCCAGCCTGTGCTGGGACCACCGTGCCTTTCAGGTCCATGATGGCGTCGGTCCCGAAGCTGAGCGTGCCGTGCAATACCGTGTCCGCCGTGTCTTGTACGGTCCACTGGCCCTCAGCGAAGAACAGCGCCTCTAACTTCAGCGGGTCGCCGTTGGTCGGGGCGGTGTTGTTGAGGAAGCTGCGGTACGTCCAAGTGCCAGCAAAGGGATTGCGCATGGTGTTCTCCTGATGGTGGTTGGTGGAGGATCAGTGCTTGCCAGGGTCAGAATGGCCTGCGTGTTGCATGCCGACCATGCCGATTCCACCGCCAGGCGCGCTGGTGTCGGGCACAATCTGGATATTCGCCATCATGCCGCTGTCTTCGTGGTCCAGAATGTGACAGTGGATGACGAATTCCCCGATATAGCGATCGTATTTTGTCCGAATCAACACTTGGTAATTGTTCTGCACAAACACTGTGTCTTTGAAAGTGTGCGACATACCGCAATACTGGTTTTCCAAGCCAAGCGAATCCGGTTTTATCAAGCATTCGCCGTGCGGCCCGAAGATGCTCTTGCCATCATGGGTCACATCCATCACTTCAAAGGGATTGACATGAATATGGAAGATGTGCGGCTCGCCGGCTGAGGTAAGTAACCAATCCTCGGTGGCACCAAGCTGACGGGTAAAGTCAATACGATCGGGGTTATATGCCTTGGCGTTGATATAAAATCCAAACGCTCCATTAGGGTTGGGAGTAGCTGGCGGCGCGGGTAGGGTGCCGATGTAAAACTCTACCGGGACAGGATGCCAGGAGTTGGACGCCGGACCAGACTCCGGCATCCCGCGCCACGGTGTGAGGTCACCCCGCAACAGTCCATCCAGCGCAGCTTTGGGCAAGCCTTCGTCGTGTTCATTACCGTCATAGAGCGCCTGCTGTATATATTTTTCCACATCGCCCGTCACGGCTTTTCCATCTTTGACGACCACTGTCGCCAAAAGCTGGGTTTCATTTGGACCCTGGCCTCCGCCAGTTTGTTTTTTTGCATTGACGCGCTCTGCGGGAGTGGCCGCCTGGTTCAACACACAGTAGGTGCCGTCGTGCGGAAATACCACCAATACGTCACTACGATATCCCGGCTGTAGGAAATTGCTGCCTATGCCCCCGCTGACACTCTTTTTGTTCAGACCTATGGAGCGGATCGCTGTGCGCGTCAGTCCGTCTGCGGCAATTTCAAACTGTGGTACTAAATTAACCGGTTTCACGGGACAAATCTCTGCAATTGTCGGGGCTTGCTGTTTTGGGCTGCCGCTCAAAATACCGTGTAGCGGAAGTTGGCCCTTGTCACCCTTAGAAACCATCGGGACAATCTGCAAATTGATCGTATCGTGGATGCCCGCATGGACAAAGCGCCAGCGCAAAATCTCGCCAGCCTTTATGTTTTGAATTAACGGCTGCACGGCCCCGTTGATGCTGGTAAAACGCCCACTAGTGTCCCATACCGTAGCCGAAGCCAACTGCAAGCCGAAATTTTCGACGACACCAGTCGCATTTGGAGGGCAGTACCAAGTCTTATCCTTAGTGAGGATAATCTGGTTGTTAGCATCGAAGCATGCATAGGGTATTTGTTGGAAGGCGAATACCTGCTCTTTGATCGGCGAGCCAGTTGCGTCGTGCAAAATTGTGTCGATATCGCCTGAAGCGCCTCCGGTGTAAGCCCTGTGGCCACGGACGATCAGAACTCCCGACGCACCACTAGCGACCTGCACAGCCGTTGATCCATGGCGATGTGCGTGGTACCAGAAGGTGCCCGACGGGTGGTCCGATGGGATGTTGATCTCGTATCCGAACCGGGTCTGCGGGGCGATGTTGAGCAGTACGTTGTCGCTGTTGCCAGCTGGCGAGACGTGCATGCCGTGAACATGCAAATTGATGGTGTTGAAACAGCCCGGCGAACCGTCTGTCGGGTCGGTTCCGTTCGGGCAACTTGGATCGTCCACGCTCAGGTCATTGATCAGATTGACGCGCAGAGTGTCGCCGGGCAGGGCTTCGATAAGTGGGCCTGACAGGCAGCCGCCATAGGAGCGCAGGCTGACCTTATCCTTCGTGCCATTCGGATTGCTCGGGTTGTTGATCTCGTTGGGGCGTACTTCTACCTGCAGAGTCAGCTTGAGGTCATGGCCGTCCCGGCTAATGTCGCCGTCCGGCTGGCAGCCTGCGGCCGTGGCGGGCTGCGCGTTACGCTTTAGCAGGGTACCTGGTTTGGCGGGCTGGGCTGGTGCCTTTTCCGTTAGGCTGGGTAGCATCAGGAAGGGTTGGGCGATGGGTTCGGCCTGCACGTGCTGGGATGTCCAGCACAGCGTCAGGGCCACAATGAGGGCTTGATGTGATTTCATGGCGGATTCTCAATTACCGTTAGATAGAACAAGGTTCGATTTCAAACAATGACAGTTCTACGCTATTGGGTATCTTGGAATAAGTATCGTTACGGTAACAATCAGGTAACGTTTTGCTGCTCATCGGCAGGCCCTTTCTATACGCGGGGCCTGCCTTGCCGGGACGATTTTTACGTAAGTCCTATTGTTCTTAATTACCGCGCGATATCAGTCCATCGTCCGTCATCCTTATGACTACGAATAGCCGCCTCAATAAACGCCATTCCCGCCACCCCATCATTCACATCCGGCAGCCAGCGTGTCGCCTCAGGAATCGGTAGCCCGGCGTTGATCGCCTGCCCAACTGCAAGGCTGCATCCACATACAATTGCGCGAACGCTTCAAAGTAGCCTTCGGGATGACCGGCTGGCACACGCGTGGCGTGCATGGCGGCGGCGCTGGTGACCCGGCCCGGGGTTAAGCGTTGGGCGTTGCCGCCTTGTGGGGTGAGCCATAATTCATTTGGATTTTCTTGATTAAAGGCTAGCTGGGCCTTGCTGCCGTATAGCCGGATGCGGATGGCGTTTTCACAGCCTGTTGCGACCTGCGTGGCCCACAGCGTGCCGCGTGCGCCGTTGGCGTAGCGCAGCATGACTTGGACGTGGTCATCGATCGGGCGTCCGGGGACGAAGGTGTTGAGTTCTGCCAGCAGTTGGGTCGGGGTCTGGCCGCTGATGAATTGCGCCAGATGCCAGGCGTGCGTGCCGACATCGGCTAGCGTGCCGCCGGGGCCGGAACGTAAAGGATCGTGGTGCCAGTTGTCGGCTGCGCCGGTGTCGGTTCTGCCGATCGTGGCGGCCAGCCAATCTTGTGAGTATTCGACCTGTAGTAAGCGCAATTCGCCTATCTCTCCGGCTTCAACTAACGCCTTGGCGTGGCGCACCATCGGGTAGCCGGTGTAGGTGTGGGTCAGTGCAAAAATGCGGTTTTTTTTCTTTGCGAGGGCTGCTAAGGCGCGGCCTTCTTCCAACGAAATCGCCAGCGGTTTGTCGCAAATAACATGGATGCCTGCTTCTAAAAATGCGGTGGCAACCGGTGCATGCAAATGGTTGGGTGTGACGATGGCGACGACGTCGATTCCATCGGGGCGTGCGGCTTCTTGCCGTGCCATTTCGCGGTAATCGCTATAACTCCGGCTGGGATCGATACGCGCCTCTTGCGCGCTGGCAGCTGCGCGGGCCGGGTCGCTCGATAACGCACCGGCGACCAACTCGTAATAATCATCGAGCCGCGCAGCACTACGATGGACTGCGCCGATGTAGCCGTTTTGTCCACCGCCGACCATGCCTAGTTGTAAACGTTGTTGCATTGTTGTTTCCTTTAATTACGGTTTCAGGCCGAGTAGTGTGTTGATCTGATGTTGATCGATTGTGCCGCTGGCAAAATCATCAAAAGCGCGCTGTGCGACTCTGATGATATGGCGTGCAATGAAGTCGGCCCCTTCCGCTGCGCCGTCTTCGGGATGCTTGAGGCAGCATTCCCATTCCAACACAGCCCAACCGGGGAAATTGTATTGCGCCATTTTGGAAAAAATCGCCTTGAAATCAATTTGCCCGTCGCCAAGCGAGCGAAACCGTCCGGCCCGATCTTGCCAGTCGGAAAAGCCGCCGTAGACGCCTTGTTTTCCATTGGGCCGGAACTCTGCATCCTTGACGTGAAATGCTTTGATGCGTGCATGATAAATATCGATGAAGGCGAGATAGTCGAGTTGTTGCAGCATGAAATGGCTGGGGTCGTACAGAATGCAGGCGCGCGGGTGCTGGTCTACGGCGGCCAGAAATCGGTCAAAGCTGATGCCGTCATGCAGGTCTTCGCCGGGATGCAGTTCGTAGCAGAGATCGACCCCGGCAGCGTCGAACGCGTCGAGTATCGGTCGCCAGCGTGCGGCTAGTTCTGCGAATGCGGCCTCAACCAAACCGGGCGGGCGTTGCGGCCAGGGGTATAGGTAAGGCCATGCCAATGCGCCTGAAAAAGTCACGTGGGCTGTCAAGCCGAGTCGTTGCGATGCTTGGGCGGCGAGCATTAACTGGTCGATGGCCCATGCGGTGCGTCCTGCCGGATTGCCGCGCACATGCGGGGCGGCGAAGTTGTCGAACAAGTCGTTATACGCGGGATGGACGGCGACTAACTGCCCTTGCAGATGGGTGGATAATTCGGTGAGTTGTAAGCCGTGTCCGGCTAAGAGTGCAGTGATGTCGTCGCAGTAAGTTTGGCTTTCGGCTGCCAGCTTCAGGTCGAACAGGCGCGGGTCGGTGGGTAGTTGCAACCCTTTATAGCCGAGGTCGGCGGCCCATTTTGCCAGGTGCGCGAGGGTGTCGAATGGGGGGAGTTCTCCCATGAATTGGGCCAGAAAGATGGCGGGGCCTTTGATGGTTTTCATGGCGTTATCTTTAGGGTGTGTTGACATTTGAATTTAAGAAACTCCGTTCGTACTGAGTAGCCCAACGGGCGTATCGAAGTATATACATGCGTCGGTGTATCTTCGATACGGCACTGCGTGCCTACTCAGTCTGAACGGACTAAGGGGTCATCTCAATTTTTGAATATCACCACTTTGGTATCAATTACTGATACTTAAAACGGCGAATCAGGGAAATAAAACTCCTTAGCATTTTCCTTGGTAATCAAGACCGAAGGAATAATCGTATTGGCAGGTAATTTAGTCCCTTTCAAGCGTGCTTCGGCAGTAATTTTAATGGCGTCATACATAAACTTTGGCGAGTAAGAAACGTCGGCCACGATATGCGGATCGGACCCGTCCATGATTTTCTTGACCGCACCTTTTGCGCCTGCACCGCCGAAAATTTCTTTGATATCGGTACGCTTAGCTTGCTCAATGGCTTTCTGAACGCCAATCGCCATATCGTCATCGGCAGCCCAGACTGCATCGATTTGTTTAAAGCGTGTCAAATAATCCTGCATCACTTTGAACGCATCGTCACGATTCCAGTTACCGTATTTTGCGTCCAGAATTTTCATTTCAGGATGGCCTTTGATGACTGCATTAAAGGAATCAAAGCGGGTATTGTCGAGCGTTGTTGGCATGCCGCGCAGGACCACAATATTGCCTTTGCCATTCATCCGTTTTGCCAGATATTCGGCAGGCAATTTGCCGAAAGCGGCGTTGTCACCGGCAACGTAAGCATCTTGCGCGTCGGTCGTGGTCAGGCCGCGATCAACCACGGTGACGTAGACGCCTTTGTTTTTAACTTGGGCAACGGGTTGCGTCAGTGAGGCCGATTCGATCGGAAAAATCACCAGCGTATTGATCTTGTTGATCGTCACCATATCTTGCAATTGATTGGCTTGCTCCGGCGCGGTGGCGGCGGTTTTGACGATGATTTTTAAACCGGGATGGGCTTTTTCCAATTCTGCTTTGGCTTCATTGGCCCACCAGACGATACCGGCGGTAAAGCTGTGGGTCGCCGTCGGGATGGCGACACCCAGGACGACGTTTTCAGCAGCAAGTACAGGTAAAACAGTTAAGGCCAGCAGTCCTGCACCGACGATACGGGTGATGCGGGTAGTACGGTTCATGGTGTTTCCTCCAGGTTGTGGGGCTTAAGTGGCCCCTTATAAAAATGGTGTACTGATCAACGACGATTGCGCTGCAAAAACGCCACAGCAATAATGACGATCCCCTGTACCGCCGCGTTCAGATACACGCTGATAATGCTGGTCAGGTTAAGAATGTTGCTGATGACGGAGAGTAGGATGGCGCCGATCACAGTGCCGACTATGCGTCCCTCGCCACCTTTGAGCGCAGTACCACCGACCACAACGGCGGCGATGGCTTCTAACTCCCAGAGCAAGCCGGTGGTCGGTGAGGCTGAACCCAGACGGGGAACGTAGAGGATGGTGGCGACCCCGACGCACAGTCCGAGAAAAATATAGGTCGAAATTTTTACCAGATCGACCCGGATCGCGGCGTAGCGTGAGACTTGTTCGTTCGATCCGATGGCTTGTACGTGGCGGCCAAAGGTGGTGCGATTGAGGAGGACTGCGCCGCTGAGTGCGACAAATAAAAATATCCAGATCGGAATCGGCACGCCGAGCACACTGGTGTAATACACCGGGCTATACAGGTCCGATAATTGATTGTCGAGCGTGAGCGCGCCGCCGTCGGCCAGATAGGTCAGAAAAGCACGGAAGATCCCCAGCGTTCCCAGCGTCACAATGAATGGCTCGATTTTGCCTTTGGTAATAAGCAGGCCGTGTATCAGGCCAAACCCGGCTCCCAGCACCAGCGCCATCACGATGCCCAGCACCACGATAGTCAATGGCGCAAAGTGCATGCCGCCTGTGCCGTGCATCAATGCATTCATGAAATAAATCATGCTGCCGGCAATCAGAGCGGCCATGGAGCCGACCGATAAATCGATCCCGCCGGAAATAATCACGAACGTCATCCCGACGGCGATGATGCCGATAAAGGCGGTGCGGGTGAGCACATTCATCATGTTATCGACGGTGGCAAAGTCAGGATTGAGCAGGGTCCCGACGATGCATAAACCGATCAGGCCGAGTAATGGTCCGAGGTTTTTGATGCGTAGCAAGATGGCCGCAGAATAGGTGCGAACGCTGGTTTTAATGGGTACCGGTTGCATGTGCGATCAACTCCTCTTCCGTCAAATGCTCGCTGTCGAGCGTGGTTTGTAAGCTGCCTGCGCGCATCACGGCGACGCGATGGCACAGGCCAATGAGTTCGATTAATTCGGATGAAATGACGATCACTGCGCGACCTTCGGCGGCTAGTCGGTGGATCAAGAAATAGATATCGCGTTTGGCACCGACATCGACGCCACGGGTGGGCTCATCGAGAATGATGACGCGCGGGTCCGGATGTAAAAATTTGGCCAACGCCAGTTTTTGCTGGTTGCCGCCGGACAGCATGCTGGCCTTGATATTGCTGTCGCGCTCGCCGGTGCGAATGTTGAATGCTGCCGCAGCGCTGCTCATGGCCTTTTTTTCGGCCACCAGATCGAGCCACGGATGGGCATAGCGCTCGACCGTCATCATGGTCAGGTTTTCGCGCAGCCCGAGATTGACGTGCAAGCCTTTGCCTTTGCGGTCTTCGCTCAGATAGGTCACGCCCTGTTGCATGGCTTGACGCGGATTGCGTAAATCGATCACCTTGCCGTTGAGGGTAATGGTCCCGGCACTGCGCGGGCGCAATCCGATGAGGGCTTCGAACGATTCTGTGCGCCCGGCACCGACCAGACCGGCGAAGCCTAAAATTTCTCCGGCGCGGATCTCGAAGGACACATCTTGCGACCAGCCGGGGACAGATAAACCATCGACTTTGAGCAAAATCGGGGCGTCGCTGGCGGCGCGGGATTTGTCAGGGAACATGGCCGACAAATCGCGCCCGACCATCAGGTTGGCCATTTGCTGCCGGGTTAAGCTGGCGGTGGGTTCACGCGTAATAAAGCGACCATCGCGCATGACGATGACTTCATCGGTGATGCGTTCGACTTCATCGAGTTTGTGTGAGATATATAAAATCGTCACGCCGTCGGCATTGAGCTGTGCCATCAGCGCAAACAAGCGTTGCGTCTCGGACGAGGTGAGGGTGGCGGTCGGTTCGTCCATGATCAGAAACCGGGCGTTGCGTGCCAGTGCTTTGGCGATTTCGACTAACTGTTTTTCGGCCACGATTAATTGCCGGACTTTGGTGTCGGGACTGACATCGAGGCCGACTTGTTGCAAATAGCGTGCGGCCTCACTGCGCATGGTCTGATCGTCTAAGAGCCAGCCTTTGTGTTTTTCATGACCAAGAAAAATATTCTGCGCCACCGTCAAATGCTCGGCCAGATTAAATTCCTGATGGATCAAGACGATGCCGCAGGCTTCAGCTGCGCGGGAACTGGTGAAGCTTTGCGGCTGGCCGTCGATGATTAACTGTCCATCGCTGGCGGTTTCATAGCCCGCTAAAATTTTCATCAGGGTCGATTTGCCAGCGCCGTTTTCGCCCAGCAAGCCATACACACGCCCCGGCGTGAGATCAAAGCTGACCCCGTGCAAAACGCGCACGGGGCCGAAATCTTTGCAGATATTCTTGAAGTTGATGGCGACGCTCATGTCAGGTACTCCCACGCAAGACCAGATGATGGTTGAGTAATACGCTGTGCACCGGCGTGCTTGGTGCGCTCAGGCGTTGTAAGAGCAGGTTGGCGGCGGTTTCGCCCAAGGCACGCATGGGCTGGGCAATCGTCGTCAGGCCGGGATCGATCTGGGCAGCAATCGCAATATCGTCGAAGCCGATTACGGCAACGTCAGCCGGGACGCGCTTGCCGAGCTGGCGCAAGCCGGTTAAGACGCCGATGGCGAGCGTGTCGGAGACGGCAAAAATCGCCGTCGGCGCATCCGGCAGCGCCATGATCTCCAGGGTTGCCGCAGTACCGGCGGCGTAATCCAGACTTTGCACGGTCCGCGACCATGCTGGCAGCGGGGTCAGACCGGCAGCCTGCATGGCATCGAGATAACCAGCTTGCCGCTGACGCGCATACAGATAGCGTTCGTCGGAGTTGATCAGGCCGATACGACGATGTCCGCGTTCGAGTAAATGGCGCACGGCGTCTCCGGCGGCCCGA
Source organism: Glaciimonas sp. GG7 (assembly GCF_052976905.1). NCBI lineage: Bacteria > Pseudomonadati > Pseudomonadota > Betaproteobacteria > Burkholderiales > Oxalobacteraceae > Glaciimonas > Glaciimonas sp. GG7. Next base: position 10,725 of record NZ_JBRIIQ010000073.1, read on the forward strand.
TAGTTATCGATGCCGACATAGGGCACGGCGGCCGTGGGATCGAACTCGCAACAGGCGACCCACGGCAAGTCCGTGGCGGCGTTAGCAGATGCGTGCTGGATCGTGTCGGGATCGAGGCATATGGCACCGTCGGCGCGGTGGCTACGGAGTAAATCGAAATAAGAGCGTTCTTCGGCGGCGTCCGCGCCGGTATCGCACAACAGCACAAAATAGCCATGCTGACGCGCCACGGAATTGATCCCGCGCACGATCTCGGCATAAAACGGATTGCCGACGTCGGGCACCATTGTCAGCAGCAGACGGGTCTCAGCGGTGCGCAAGTTACGGGCAAGATAATTCATCCGATAGCCTAAGGCCTCGACTGCGGCTAAAACCTTCTCGCGAGTCTTTGGACGTACGCCGTCCTGCGCATTCATGACGCGCGATACGGTGGCGACAGAGACACCTGCATGCGCTGCTACAGCAGTAATCGACACTGGCTGATCGGAGGGCGAAGGTGAGGATTCGATGGGGTGCATGACAAATGAATAAAAAATGTAATCGATTACATTTTTAGTTCGGCGATGCATATTAAGCAAGAACAATCGATGTTGCGATGCGGTAGGGATGGGGTTATGCGTTCTGAAGTAGCTCCCTTCTCCCGCTGGCGGGAGAGGGGAGCTAGTTCAGACCGCATACACTCAACCTTATGCAGCCCTCCGACTACCCGTGCGTCACCCTGATCTGCTCCAGAACATGCTTCGGCACCGCCGCGTAATGTTTAAATTCCATGGTGTACGTTGCCCGTCCTTGCGTGAGTGAGCGCAGGGTCGTGGAATAACCAAACATCTCCGCCAACGGGACTTCAGCCCGAATAGTTTTGCCACCGCCGCCCGCGATATCGTCGGTGCCTTGCACCATCCCGCGCCGCGATGACAGATCGCCCATGACGTTGCCCATGAAGTCTTCCGGCGTTTCTACTTCGACCATCATCATCGGTTCCAGCAAGATGGGATTGGCGCGCCGCATGCCTTCTTTGAAGGCGATGGAGCCAGCCATGCGGAAGGCGTTTTCGTTGGAGTCAACGTCGTGGTAGGAGCCGAAGGTGAGCGTGGCGCGCACATCTACCACGGGGTAGCCAGCCAGGACGCCGTTCTTTAACGTTTCCTGTATCCCTTTGTCTACCGCCGGGATGTATTCGCGCGGGACTACGCCGCCTTTGATGGCGTCGATAAATTCATAGCCTTTGCCGGGGGCGAGCGGTTCTAGTGTAAGCACGACGTGACCGTATTGGCCGCGGCCGCCGGATTGTTTGATGAATTTGCCTTCGATGTCTTCGACGGTTTTGTGGATGGTTTCGCGGTAGGCGACTTGCGGTTTGCCGACATTGGCTTCGACGCCGAATTCGCGCCGCATGCGGTCAACCAGAATTTCCAGATGCAGCTCGCCCATGCCGGAAATGATGGTCTGGCCGGATTCTTCGTCGGTATGCACGCGGAAGGACGGGTCTTCTTGCGCCAGACGGTTTAGGGCGATGCCCATTTTTTCTTGATCGGGCTTGGTTTTCGGTTCGACCGCCTGGGAAATAACCGGCTCTGGAAAAATCATGCGCTCAAGGATGATGACGTGTTCCGGGTCGGAGAGTGTGTCGCCGGTGGTCACGTCTTTGAGACCAACGGCGGCGGCGATATCACCGGCGTAGACCTCTTTGATTTCTTTGCGCTCATTGGCGTGCATTTGCAAGATGCGGCCTAGTCTTTCCTTTTTGCCTTTGACCGGGATATACACCGCATCGCCAGAATTGATGACGCCGGAGTAGACGCGGAAAAATGTCAATTGACCGACGAAGGGATCGGTCATGATCTTGAAGGCGAGGGCGGAGAAGGGTTCGTTGTCGGCGGGATGGCGCTCGATCTGCTGATCGTTTTCGTCATGCCCGAGGATGGCCGGGACGTCTAGCGGCGACGGCAGATAGTGGACTACCGCGTCGAGCAGGGCTTGCACGCCTTTGTTTTTGAAGGCGCTGCCGCACAGCATCGGCACGATCTGATTGGCGACGGTGCGCAGGCGCAGGCCGTCGATGATGTCGGCTTCAGAGAGTGGTTCGCCGCTGAGGTATTTTTCCATCAGTGCGTCGGTCGCTTCGGCGGCTTGCTCGATGATGTTGTCGCGCCATTCTTGCGCCAGCGGCATCAGTTCGGCAGGGATATCGTGCGTATCAAAGACGACGCCCTGACTGGCTTCATCCCAAATAATGGCTTGCATCTTGACGAGGTCGATCACGCCTTGAAAGTGATCCTCGGCACCGAGCGGAATCTGGATCGGTACGGGATTACCTTTGAGGCGATCTTTTATTTGCTGCCAGACGCGGAAAAAATCAGCGCCAACCCGGTCCATTTTGTTAATAAATGCAATCCGTGGGACAGCATATTTGTTGGCTTGCCGCCAGACGGTTTCGGATTGCGGTTGTACACCGCCGACGGCGTCATAGACCATGACCACGCCGTCGAGTATGCGCATGGAGCGCTCGACTTCGATGGTGAAATCGACGTGGCCGGGGGTGTCGATAATGTTGATGCGGTGCTCGTCAAAATTGTGGGCCATGCCTTTCCAGAAGGCGGTGGTGGCAGCCGAGGTGATGGTGATGCCGCGCTCTTGCTCTTGCGCCATCCAGTCCATGGTGGCCGCGCCGTCGTGGACTTCGCCGATTTTATGTTTGACGCCGGTGTAGAACAGGATGCGTTCGGTGGTGGTGGTTTTGCCTGCGTCGATGTGGGCGCTGATGCCGATATTGCGGTAGCGCTCGATGGGGGTTTTGCGGGTCATGATGGTGCCTCTATGCGTTAAGTTGATGGCGTGAAACTTGCCGGATGAAGGCGTTGCTTCATCAGTTTACGGGTCAAAGAAGCGCGCAAGCTGCTGCTTCTTTGACCGACATGAATATCGGCAATCAACTTGTCATAGGTACGCATACCAATTCCTTTAAAGCAGGAAACGATAGTTGAAATGAGATTATCAATTTTTCAACTAATTTATATCCCGGCTATAAATATGCGCGTGTTTTGACGCAAAACAATGGCCGTTACAATTTTTAGTTTTGAGGGTGTTGTAAGAGTGGCTTATTCACGCACTTGCGCTTTGAGCAGCACGACGATCGCGCCGGACCCGCCGTCTGCATCGCTGGCCTGACAAAAAGCGATCACTTCGTCAATTTGCACTAGCCAGTCGCGGACTTTGCCTTTTAATACCGGCGTCCCGTTGATCGAGCCGAAGCCTTTGCCGTGAATGATGCACACACAGCGCCAACGGCGTTTGGTCGCCAGTTGTAGAAATTGTGCGAGCGTGTCGCGGGCCTGATCGGTGCGCAGGCCGTGCAGATCAAGTTGCTGTTGAATCGACCAATGGCCGCGATGCAGTTTGGGCAGAATATCGGGACCGATGCCATTGCGGGCGTAGCGTAAATACGCGTCGTCGTCGCGGATGTTTTCGATACTGAATGCATCGGATAGCGAGGCTTGCAGGATGGTCTGCACGTCGGATTGTGCGGATTGTGCATCTAAGCGGGATTTTTTGAGCAGCGGAGCCGGGTGCGATTGATGGGCCGCAATTTTGTCGGACGATTTGATGGGAAATACGCGGCCAACGTGGTGGCTGAACTGCATGCTTTCGTGCTGGGCTTGTTTTTGTTGATGCACACGCTCAGCAGCGGCAGCCTGACGGGCTTCGTGTTGGACTTTGAGGGTTTTGCGCAGCGGTTTGAGGGCGCGGAAATCTTTGATCGGGCCGTGCATGGGGTCGTGGAGGATTTCAGCTCAGGTGATGGGGGAATGACGGCGTTAGCGTGCTTGCGGGCTTATTTTTTCTTTGTGGTCGGTGTGAGTGGTTGAATATTACCGATGCTTTTACGGAAAATGTCGGCGTCGCGCTCGGCTTGCTGTGCCTGCTTCTGGCGCTCTGCGGCTTCGGCCTGTCGGATCTCTTCTTGTACCTTGAGCTTTTGTTGCAGGGCTTTCAGATCGTTGAAGTCTTTGATAGGAGCGGTCATGCTATTTCCTCAGAATAATTGCTGATATAAAAATGCCGTTGCCTGACAGCAGGCAACGGCGTTTTTATTACTCTTCCAAAAAGCGCTGTGCATCCAGCGCGGCCATGCAACCGGTTCCGGCGCTGGTAATGGCCTGGCGATAAATATGGTCCTGCACGTCGCCGGCGGCAAATACGCCCGGAACGCTAGTGGCCGTGGCCATGCCTTCGAGGCCGGTTTTGGTTTTGATGTAGCCGTTATGCATCGTCAACTGACCGTCAAAGATGGCCGTATTCGGTTTGTGGCCGATGGCGATAAAGACGCCGTGCAGGGTGACCGGGGTGACTACGCCGTCAACGGTGGATTTGATGTTCATGCCTGTGACGCCGCTGGTGTCGCCGGTGACTTCTTCTAGCGTGTGGTTGTATTTGATGACGATTTTGCCTTCGGCAACTTTGGCCATCAAACGGTCAATCAGGATAGGCTCGGCGCGGAATTTTTCGCGGCGATGGACTAGCGTGACTTTGGTGGCGATGTTGGAGAGATACAGCGCTTCTTCGACCGCTGTATTGCCGCCGCCGACGACGGCGACTTCCTGGCCTTTGTAAAAGAAACCGTCGCAGGTCGCGCAGGCGGAAACGCCTTTGCCCATGAACGCTTCTTCTGACGGAAGACCTAGGTATTGCGCCGATGCGCCGGTTGCGATGATGAGGGCGTCGCAGGTGTATTCGCCGGAGTCGCCGATTAAGCGGAATGGCTTTTCGGATAGCTTGGTGGTGTGAATATGGTCGAAAATGATTTCTGTGTTGAATTCTTCAGCGTGCTTGAGCAGACGCTGCATCAATTCCGGACCTTGCACGCCGCCATGGTCGCCGGGCCAGTTTTCGACATCGGTGGTGGTCATCAATTGACCGCCTTGCTCGACGCCGGTAATCAAGACCGGATTGAGATTGGCACGCGCAGCATAGACGGCAGCGCTGTAACCGGCGGGGCCGGAGCCGAGGATGAGGACTTTGGCGTGTTTAGTGGGTTTGGTGGGTTTTGCGGTAGTCATAAATAGGTTCTCTGGACGAAAGGTTAAAAGGTAAGTCGGGGATCAGCCAAAAGATCGTTGTCTATTTACAAAGAGTAAATATAAATATTGTCTTGATGCACCAAAAAATGTGACTTAAAACTGGTACGAATTATAGTCCAAGCGCCCGTTTGACGCGTTCCGAGCCGCAATGGTTTGTTCTTCATGCCCCAATTTGCTGTGCCGCAACAAGAGGAGGCAGTTTGCTGCATCGTTTGGCTGCATTCCAGTGCATAATTTCACGTTGTTACATTTGCCAAGTTTGCTTGTGTGCCACGTCAGGTGAAAATAGGCGCTGTGTATTCAGCAATCAATTTCAGTAAGCAATTTCAGTACTAATGAGTATTAATGGATTTATGACTAGAACAACCCAAGCCTATACCCGTAGCGCAAAGCCAAAAGCCGCACCGCCGCCACCGAATCGGCTGGTGCGCTTGCTGTCGGAGGCGCGTTGGATCATTTTTGCGGTGCTGACCGCTTATCTGATGATTATTTTGATCAGTTATTCGAACGCAGACCCCGGTTGGTCGCACTCAAAGGACGTCGTGCGTCTGAGTAATTGGGGTGGACGATGGGGGGCGTATATCGCTGACCTGATGCTGTTTGTGTTTGGTGCGTCGGCCTGGTGGTGGTGCGTGTTGCTATTACGATCATTGTGGAGCGGTTATCAGCGTATTTCGCACAGCCTGATTCTGGAGGAAAAGGACGAGCTGGAGGAGGGCCATCCACAGGAAAGTCTGATTCGCGGCGCAGGGTTTGTGCTTATTCTGATCGGTAGTGCTGGTATTGAATACATGCGGATGTACTCTCTGCACATGCAATTGCCACGCGCGCCCGGCGGCGTGCTAGGTCAATTGATCGGCAGCAATGCACAGAGTGCGCTGGGCTTTACGGGTGCCACGCTGCTGCTGTTGCTACTTTTTGCACTCGGCGTGAGTTTGTTTTTTCATATTTCCTGGCTTACCGTGGTGGAGCGCATCGGTCAGGGAGTGGAAGGGGCGATTCTGTGGGTCAGGAATTTGATCGCCGCCCGTGAAGATCGCCGCGCCGGGTTTGTTGCCGCCGTCAAACGTGAGGAAGTCGTGGTGCAAGAGCGCGCTAAAGCGGTCGAAGCTCCGCCGATCAGGATCGAGCCGCAAATTGTGACGGTGCAAAAGTCTGAGCGGGTTGAGCGCGAGCGACAAACGACGCTGTTTCAGGATCTTCCCGATACCAATTTGCCGCCGCTGTCTTTGCTCGATGAGGCCCCGCCCGTGCAGGTCACTGTCAGCGACGATACGTTGGAATTCAATAGTCGCTTAATCGAGAAGAAACTCTCCGATTTTGGCGTGCAGGTAAAAGTTGTTGCGGCCTATCCGGGGCCGGTGATTACGCGCTATGAAATTGAACCGGCAACCGGCGTCAAGGGCAGTCAGATTGTCGGACTGGCACGCGATTTGGCGCGTTCGCTGTCGCTGACCTCGATCCGTGTGGTGGAGGTGATTCCCGGCAAAATGTTTATGGGCCTGGAGTTGCCCAATCCTAAGCGCCAGATCGTGCGTCTGACGGAAATTCTTAGCTCCAAAATCTATAACGACGGCGTATCGAGCCTGACCATTGCGCTCGGCAAGGATATCGCTGGTCATCCGGTTGTGGCCGATTTAGCCAAGATGCCGCATTTGCTGGTGGCGGGGACGACCGGGTCAGGGAAGTCGGTCGGGATTAATGCGACTATTTTGTCGCTCTTATATAAATCCGATCCGAAAGATGTGCGCCTGATTCTGATCGATCCGAAAATGCTGGAATTGTCGATTTATGAAGGCATTCCGCATCTGCTGGCTCCCGTTGTCACCGACATGCGCCAGGCCGGTCACGCGTTGAACTGGGCCGTCAATGAGATGGAGCGGCGCTATAAATTGATGTCAAAAATGGGCGTGCGTAATCTGGCCGGGTACAACCAAAAGATTGCCGACGCTGAAAAACGCGAAGATAAAATCCCGAATCCGTTTAGTCTCACACCAGACGCGCCTGAGCCATTGGAAAAACTACCGACTATCGTGGTCATCATCGATGAGTTGGCCGATTTGATGATGGTGGTGGGCAAGAAGGTCGAAGAGCTGATTGCCCGGATCGCACAAAAAGCCCGTGCTGCCGGAATCCATTTGATTTTGGCGACGCAGCGCCCGTCAGTTGACGTCATTACCGGTCTGATTAAGGCCAACGTGCCGACCCGGATTGCGTTTCAGGTCAGCAGCAAAATCGACTCCCGCACGATTCTCGATCAAATGGGCGCGGAAGCCTTGCTCGGTATGGGCGATATGCTCTACATGCCGCCCGGCACGGGTTTGCCGATTCGCGTGCATGGCGCATTTGTATCCGATGAGGAAGTCCATCGCGTAGTTGATTATCTAAAGGAACAAGGCGAGCCGAATTACGTCGAAGGTATTTTGGACGGCGTTGTTGCCGAAGATGGCAGCGAGGGCGCCAGTGCTGGCGCAGTGGGCGGTACTGAAGGCGATGAACTGTATGATCAGGCCGTCGCGATCGTATTAAAAAATCGTAAGGCGTCGATTTCACTGGTGCAGCGCCATTTGCGCATTGGCTATAACCGCGCCGCCCGATTGCTGGAACAGATGGAGCAGAGCGGCATGGTGTCGACGATGCAATCTAACGGTAATCGGGAGATTTTGGTGCCGGTAGGGAAGCCTGAGTAAGTCCTATTGAATAATCATGACCATAACGTAATGAAAGTCCATGTGAACCAAATGCAAACGAAACAATTTTGCGTGCGCAAATTGATGCGCACTTTAGCCTTCTCCGCCATGCTGTTGCCCGCTATTGCCAGCGCCAGCGCGCTTGAACAATTCAAAGCCTTTGTCAGCAGCACGCAGTCTGCCAAGGGCGAGTTCACGCAGCGCTTAGTTAAAACGGATAGCGGAACCGAGAAAGCCAAAGTCTCAACGGCATCAACCGGGACGTTTATTTTTGCCCGTCCCGGTAAATTTATCTGGACCTATCTGAAGCCCTACGAACAAGTGCTGCAAGCTGATGGCGACAAACTGTATATTTATGACAAAGATTTGAATCAGGTAACAACCAAGAAACTGGGTAACGCGCTGGGCTCGTCACCGGCAGCAATCCTGTTCGGTAGCAATGATCTGGAGAAAAATTTCACGCTCAAAGAGGGCGCGCCCAAGGATGGTCTGGAGTGGTTGGAAGCGACTCCAAAGGCCAAAGATACGACGTTTGATCACATCAGTATCGGCCTGCGTAATGGCTTGCCGGAGGCGATGGAGTTGCGGGATTCGTTCGGTCAGGTGTCGATGCTGTCGTTCACCCATTTTGTTAAAAATCCCCCTGCGCCGAGTGGTGGATTTCAGTTTGTCGTGCCGAAGGGTGCGGACGTTTTTGATAATTGATAGTTGGTGGAACGCAGTCATGCCCGATAGCGTTTTACTTACCAGAGTGCATTGACTATAAATTTATACAATTAAAACTCGTTCGGACTGAGTAGGCACGTAGTGCCGTATCCTTCGATACGCTGCGCTACTCAGGACGATCGGAAGATGGACATGCATATACTTCGATACGCCCTGAAGGGCTACTCAGTACGAACGGGATGTTTGACTGCAAAACTCACTACGCGTTGGTCTGATTCAGTCCTACATCTAAAAAAACCAATTTCTCCGTCACCGAGCGCCATTTTTCGTGTTCTGGCAGCGGTGCTGTTGAGCGGGTAATCCGCTTCCAGTCTGCCTGTGCGGCCAGTTCAGCGTTTAATTGTATGAAATGGCGTTGATGGTCGGGCAGGTCAATCTCGCTATAAATGGCATTGACCGGGCATTCCGATACACACAGCGAGCAATCGATGCATTCGTCGGGCGCGATGACCAAAAAATTGGGCCCCTCACGGAAACAATTCATCGGGCAGACGTCGACGCAGCTGGTGTATTTGCAGAGGATGCAGGAGTCGGTGACAACGAATGGCATGGCAGATTGTTGAGTGCGTAGGTGTTGAGAAATGTTCAGAGGCGGCGGATTCTCTCATAGACAGCAGTTTTGTGTCCGGGACGCTAATACTGACGGACCAGAGTTGTAGCTGCCGTACTATTTTTTACCGGTTTTTTTGTTAACCAGTCAGTCTTATTCAGAGCCCTTTTTCCATGTCCGATCTATTTAAAGTAGCGCCTGTGCCACCGCTGGCGGAGGCGCTTCGTCCGACGACACTCGATGACGTGATCGGGCAAAGTCATTTGCTGGGCGCAGGCAAGCCATTGCGGCTGGCGTTTGAATCCGGCAAGCCGCATTCGATGATTTTATGGGGACCGCCGGGGGTGGGGAAAACTACGTTGGCGCGACTTACTGCCAATGCTTTTGAATGTGAGTTTATCGCGCTATCGGCGGTGTTTTCCGGGGTTAAGGATATTCGCGCAGCATCGATTCGTGCTTGTCCGTGGTACTCGGCATAGAACTACTGAGTCGGAGA
>NZ_JBRIIQ010000074.1:0-19759 GCF_052976905.1 Glaciimonas sp. GG7
GCAGTCGGTGATAGCTTCTCTAAGCGCCCGGTTCATCGAGCACGAATCGATGTTGGCGGTGCTGACCAAACATATTGCGCGCATCTCGCACGTGCATTGCAAGGATGTGCGCCCGGCGGTGATGAAGCTGGCGCGCAATGGCAACTGGAGTTTTCTGCAATCCGTGATTAACGGCGCGTTCACCGTACCGGGTGACGGCGGGATTGATTTCGCGGCATTGTTGCTGGTGTTGTATGCGCATGATTATCAAGGCTGGCTGGTAGTCGAAGCCGAGCAAGATCCGGCGGTAGCGCCCAGTTATCAATATGCGGAAATGGGCTATCGGCATTTGGCAGCGTTGGTGCAAGGAATTGAGGCTGGGAGTATTGTTGAAATAGCGGAGGCTGTATGAATCTGTTAGTCAAAGGTCGACAAGAAGGACGCGAAATTGTAACGGTGACGCCAGAATCGGCAGGCTGGAACTATGTTGGCTTTGCGGCTTATCGACTCAGCCGCAACGAGCATCTCGACTTTGATACCGGTACGCGTGAATGCTGCATCGTTGTGTTGCGTGGTGTGGTCAGTGTGCGCGCCGGGGACGAACTATGGGCCGAGATCGGTGAGCGCAATAGTGTCTTTGATGATGCTTCGCCGTATTCAGTGTATGTGCCGCATGGCAATGCCGTGAGTATCGTGGCGCATGGCGATGTAGAAATTGCCGTTTGCAGCGCGCCGGGTCATAGCGATCTGGCGGCAAGGTTGATCGAACCGGTCAGCGCTAAAAGGTCAGTGCGCGGGCAGGGTAGCAATACTCGGTATGTGTGCGATATTTTGCCGCAAACCGCTGCGGCGGATCATTTGCTGGTGGTTGAAGTCATTACGCCGGGCGGGCACTCTTCAAGCTATCCACCGCATAAACACGATACCGACAACATTCCGGATGAAAGTTCACTGGAAGAAACTTATTATCATCGGATCAATCCGTCGCAGGGTTTTGCGTTTCAACGTGTATACACCGATGATCGTTCGCTAGATGTGGCGATGGCGGTTGAAAATCATGATGTGGTGATGGTGCCAAAAGGTTATCATCCAGTAGTTGCGCCCCATGGGTACGATTGCTATTACCTCAATGTGATGGCAGGTCCGAAGCGAACCTGGCATTTTAAGAATGATCCGGCGCATGATTGGTTGATGCCGCGCTAGCCAACCGTTAGTTGCCTTCAAGGGCGAAGTCTAGTGCGCTTATGCGCGCACTTACTCGCTTAGCAGTCAGGACCACTGAGTCCATTGAGTCCACTGAATACATTTGTTATTTACTTTCGAGGTTAATTATTATGTCTTTGCAGCATTCATCTAAGCCCACTGTATTGGGGCATTTCATTAACAATCAGCACGTTGCCTCGCAGGGCGAACGGTCCAGCGATGTGTTTAATCCTGCTACCGGTGCGGTGAGCGCCAAGGTTGGTCTGGCGTCCGTGTCCGAGGTGGATGCAGCCGTCGCTGCGGCTAAGGCAGCATTTCCTGCCTGGTCTGCATTGCCGCCGCTGCGCCGTGCCCGGATCATGTTTAAGTTTAAAGAGTTACTCGATCAGAACCATGACCGGTTGGCAGCGTTAATCACCAGCGAGCATGGCAAAGTGTTTACTGATGCTAAGGGCGAAGTTACGCGTGGGATCGAAGTTGCCGAGTTTTCGACCGGTATTCCGCAGATGCTCAAGGGTGAGTATACCGAGCAGATTAGCAATGGTATTGATGCCTGGACCATGCGCCAGCCTTTGGGCGTATGTGCAGGAATCACGCCATTTAACTTTCCGGTGATGGTGCCGATGTGGATGTTCCCGATGGCGATTGCCTGCGGTAATACCTTTGTATTGAAGCCGTCTGAGCGTGATCCATCGGCCAGTTTGCTGTTGGCCGAACTGTTGAAAGAAGCCGGTTTACCCGATGGCGTCTTTAATGTGGTGCAGGGCGATAAAGTGGCGGTTGACGCGATTCTGGATCATCCGGACGTTAAAGCCGTCAGCTTTGTCGGATCAACCCCGATTGCTGAATATATTTATGCCACCGGCTGCGCCAAAGGTAAGCGCGTTCAAGCGCTGGGCGGTGCTAAGAATCATATGGTGGTGATGCCGGATGCGGATTTGCATCAGACCGTCGACGCCTTGATGGGCGCTGGTTATGGCTCTGCCGGTGAGCGTTGCATGGCGATCTCGGTTGCTGTTGCGGTCGGCGATGTAGCAGACAAGCTGGTCGCAGCCTTGATCCCCCGGGTACGTGAATTGCGGATTAATCAGGGTATGGATTTGGAGGCTGAAATGGGCCCGGTCGTGACTCAGATTCACAAAGATAAAATTCTTGGCTATATTAACGACGGGATTGCAGCTGGCGCAACGCTGGCTGTGGATGGGCGCAGTATTACGGTGCCTGGACATGAGAATGGTTTCTTCCTCGGCGGCACGTTATTCGATCACGTCAGCGCTGACATGAAAATTTATCAGGAAGAAATTTTCGGACCAGTGTTGTGCATCGTGCGCGTGCCGGACTTTGCGGCTGCGTTGGAACTGGTGAATGGGCATGAATTTGGTAACGGGACGGCGATCTTTACCCGCGACGGTAATACTGCGCGTGAATATACGTCCAGAGTGCAAGTCGGCATGGTGGGTGTGAATGTGCCGATTCCTGTACCGATGGCGTTCCATAGTTTTGGTGGCTGGAAGCGCAGTTTGTTCGGCGATCATCACGCGCATGGTCCGGAATCGGTGCGTTTTTATACGAAGCAAAAAGCGGTGACGCAGCGCTGGCCGGCGACGATTGCGGCCGGGGCGGAGTTTGGAATGCCGACGATGAAGTAAGGCTTGTTTGAGTGTTGTACTGAGCGCAGTTGGGAGTCTCTTGGGAGATTCTCCGCTGCGTTTTGTTTTGGTCAGGTTTTGATTTGCAGAATAGTCAGCAATGCGCTTTATGCGGTAATTTCAATGGCAATATTTCAGACAAAAAAAACCGCATAAACATTGATGTTTATGCGGTTTTTCTATTTTATTGCACCAATACTACTTGGTGCCCACGGAGGGACTCGAACCCCCACACCCGAAGGCACATGGACCTGAACCATGCGCGTCTACCAATTCCGCCACGTGGGCTTATTGCTGCTAGCTGTTTAAGGCTACCCGCAATTGCGAAGGACGAATAATACGTGCATTTAGATATGCTGGTCAATGAAAGAGTGGGGAAATATTGATGATTAAAGATGTTCCGTCGGCAGCTTGATTGCGGGGGTGATGGATGCTTGCTTATGGGCATTTTTTGGAATGTGGAAATTGGAATGGTTTGTATAGTTCGTGTTTCCTTACTTTATCCATGGATCCCTATCATGCCTCCCATTTTGTCACCCTCATTTCAATGCCCATCATATTCTTATGCGACGGCAAGGTCGGGTACATCATCCCGTTTCAAGGCAAATTTAGTGGAAGCGCACAATACACCATCGGATGGTTATTTAATACGAACACCCTACATATCGCTGCTAGCGCGTGAGGTAAATTCTCTTCCAGAAAAAGAAGCGATAGTGCTGATTGATAAATCGTTCCATAAAAATTTGAGCTATGCATCTATGGATGAGGCCTTAAAGAGGATGAATATGCTATTAAGGCCGACCCCATATACAGTGTCGCTAGACCCGCTAGACGAAACGCCATTTATTACTATTTGTACATTGCCGCCTTCAAATCTCATGGAACGTTCGGAACTGATCAAGCAAAGCGATCTCCCTTCTAATGGCACTGCGCTATATCCGAGTACCGATGGGTCTGTATCTGAAGCGATGACAGAGATCCAAACACCAGCTCAAGCCAGTTCTAATTCGCTGCAAGTGCGTTACTTATATTCTCTTCGAAAAGAAATGACAGCGGATTGATAAATTGCTCTATGAGAATTGGCGTTTAGCACGTATTGAGCAAAGCAATGCGACTTTGGATATGGCCTTAGTGATGACGAATATGCAATTACAGGAATCCAAATATCGAGGGAACCTCATATTCAATATCGGTCTAAAGCAGGTCCGCGTAACAGAACGCTATTTATTTGCACTTGGTTAGCAAACAATAAAAAAACCGCATAAACATTGATGTTTATGCGGTTTTTCTATTAATTGCACCAGTATTACCTGGTGCCCACGGAGGGACTCGAACCCCCACACCCGAAGGCACATGGACCTGAACCATGCGCGTCTACCAATTCCGCCACGTGGGCTTTTCAAAAATTAAGCCTTGGCCTAAATCTTGCCAAGACGAAGAGTATAGATGAAAGCTACGATAAGTCAACTTACAGAATAGGATGCCGAAGTTTGATGAAATATGTTGCGAATTAAAAAGTTGCTAACTAGGAGAATGTCGTCATCCTCCGTTACACTATGGGCTATTTTTCTTCTTTGCTGCGCTTAGATTTGTCGCATTCACCTAGCCTTTCTTCATAACAACTTCCCCAACACGCCTCTTGAGCCAATACTCCTACACCATCCCTAGCCGGGAGGAAATTCTCGGCCTTCTGCGGACCTCTTCAGAACCGCAAAACATTGCCGCACTTGCCGCAGCGCTGGGCGTTAAACCCGATGAAATGGAAGGGTTGACGCGCCGCCTCAACGCAATGGATCGAGACGGGCAAATCAAGCCGGATCGTGCTGGCATCTACAAACTGACCAATTCACCGGATTTTATCGAAGGCCGCGTAAGTAGCCATCGCGACGGGTTCGGCTTTTTGATTCCTGATGATGGCGGTGGCGATGTGTTTCTGCCAGAAAAAGAAATGCAGAAGGTGCTCAATGGTGATCGCGTTAAGGCGCGCATTATCGGTACCGACCGTCGTGGCCGTCCGGAAGGCTCCATTGTAGAAGTCGTCACGCGCGCCAATACGCACGTTATCGGTCGTCTGCTCAATGAAAATGGCGTCTGGGTGGTCGCACCAGAGGACAAGCGGATCAGCCAGGACATTATTCTGAGTGGGTCGCCGGGCAAGGCGAAAGCCGGGCAGGTCGTGAGCGTTGAGTTGACTGAGCAGCCATCGCGGTTTACCCAACCGGTCGGCAAAATTGCTGAAATTTTGGGTGATATTGACGATCCCGGTATGGAGATCGAAATTGCTGTGCGTAAGTTCGGTGTTCCCCATGAGTTCTCTGCTGCGGCACAGAAGTCGGCCTCAAGATTGCCAAGTGTGGTCGTTGATGCGGATTTGAACGAGCGCGTTGATTTACGCGACGTTCCGCTGGTCACTATCGATGGCGAAGATGCGCGGGATTTCGATGATGCGGTGTATTGCGAGCCGGTCAAGATTGGTCGCAGCAACGGCTACCGTCTGATCGTCGCCATCGCTGATGTCAGTCATTACGTCAAACCGAACGATGCGCTTGATGTTGATGCGCTCGAACGTAGCACTTCGGTCTATTTCCCGCGCCGGGTGATCCCGATGCTGCCGGAAAAATTGTCGAACGGTTTGTGTTCATTGAATCCTGATGTCGACCGTCTGACGCTGGTGTGCGATGCCGTGATTACTGCCAAAGGCGAAATTAAGGCCTATCAGTTTTATCCTGCGGTGATCCATTCAGCGGCTCGCCTGACTTACACTGAGGTTGCTGCCATTCTTGGTAACACCAAAGGTCCGGAAGCGGCTAAACGTCCTGAATTAGTGCCGCATTTATCGCATTTGTATGACGTGTTTCAAGCCTTGTTGCAGGCACGTCAGGCGCGCGGTGCGATTGATTTCGAAACCACGGAAACCTATATCGTCTGTAATCCTGCCGGCAAGATTGAAAAAATTCTGCCGCGTACGCGTAATGATGCGCATCGATTGATTGAAGAATGCATGCTGGCTGCTAACGTTTGCGCAGCCGATTTGTTAGAGCGTCACAAGCATCCGGGTCTGTATCGTATTCATGCTAGTCCGACCAAGGAAAAGCTGGCGGTTTTACGCACATTCCTCAAGCAAGTCGGCTTGACACTGGCGGGTGGTGATACGCCATCGGCCTCTGACTATGCTGCGCTGATGCCGAAGATCAAGGCACGGCCGGATGCGTTGTTGTTGCAAACCATGCTCTTGCGTTCGATGCAGCAGGCGGTCTACAACCCGGAAAATATTGGTCATTTCGGTTTGTCCTATGAGCATTACGCCCATTTCACCAGCCCGATCCGACGCTATCCCGATTTGTTGACGCATCGTGCGATCAAGGCGATTTTGCTAGGCAAGCGCTATGAGCCAAAAGGGCTCGATATCGGTGGCTTTAATACTACGCTGTCGCCGGCTGGTCGTCGTAAGCAGGCAGAAGACAAAGCTGCGGGCAAAAAGAAAAATGAAGGCAGTCTGGCAATTTGGGAGGCGCTGGGCGTTCATTGCTCGGCCAATGAGCGCCGTGCGGACGAGGCTTCACGCGATGTTGAGGCCTGGCTTAAATGCTATTTCATCCGTGACAAGCTAGGCGAAGAGTTCACGGGCACGATTTCCAGCGTGGCTACTTTCGGCATCTTTGTACAGCTCGATGCGTTGTATATCGAGGGTTTGGTGCATGTCACTGAGCTGGGCGCGGATTATTTCCAATACGACGAGGCCCGTCATGAATTGCGTGGCGAGCGTACCGGCAAGCGTTATCAATTGACCGATCGCGTGACGGTGCAGGTCAGTCGGGTTGATCTGGATGCACGCAAAATCGATCTGCGTCTGGTGACTGAGCCGGGCATCAAGACAGTCTTGAAAAATGAAGCGCGGCGTGCCGATAGCGAGCACGAAAAGTCGCGTAGCAAGAAGCCAAAGTCGAAAGTCGATACAACACCGGCAAATCGCGTCCCTGCAACTAAAGTCAACAAAACCAGTAAGGTCGGTGCAAGCATAACCAAAGCCAAGGTAACTAAGCCTAAAAAAGCCAAAGTTGCCGTGACGATGGAAAAACCCCGCGAGCCAAAGACCTTCGCCAAATCAAGCAAGAAAAAAAGATAGAACATGAAAAGTAAAATGATATTCGGCTTTCACGCCGTCACCTCACGTCTGCGTCACGAAGCTTCTTCGGTCGAGGAAATTTATGTCGACGCCAGCCGCGTCGATGGCCGTATGAAAGAGTTGCTCAGTAACGCTAAAGCTGCTGGCGTTCGCGTGATTCCGGTTGACGATCAGCGCTTGGCCAATATAGTCGGTACGCGTCGCCATCAAGGTGTGGTTGCAAAAGCGGGTGAATTATCGCTGGCACGTAATCTCGATGAATTGCTTGACGCAATCGATGGTCCACCATTGTTGCTGGTGTTAGACGGCATCACCGATCCACATAATCTGGGAGCCTGTTTGCGGGTTGCCGATGGCGTCGGCGCGCATGCTGTGATCGCACCAAAAGACCGTGCCGTAGGTTTAAACGCAACGGCGGCCAAGGTTGCCAGTGGTGCTGCTGAAACGATTCCGTACATTACCGTTACCAATCTTGCGCGGACCTTGCGTGAGCTAAAAGAGCGCAATATTTTGTTGATCGGCACGACGGAAGATGGCGAAAAAAGCTTGTATGAAGCTGATTTCTCCGGTCCTGCAGCCTTGATCATGGGCTCTGAAGGTGAGGGCATGCGCCGGCTAACTCGTGAAACTTGCGACGTATTGGTGCATGTGCCGATGTTCGGTTCGGTTGAAAGCCTGAACGTCTCAGTGGCATCGGGTGTCTGTTTATATGAAGCGCGGCGCCAGCGTCTTGTTAAAGGTATGTAAGTTGTATTGATTGCATGCACGGTGGGGCCATCGTGATGGTTACGTTTGCGCCCTGCAATGCGAACAGCACTTTATCGGTGCTACTAAACTAGTTAAAAATTCTCAGAAAAATTGGTCCATGTTGAGTGTGTTTTGCACTGCGACTCAGTAAGCCCGAATGGGTTTTGCGTGATGCGATCAAGCAGGAAATTGTCATTCCATTCGAACAAAAGACGGCTACGCGCTTTTGGCTTAATATGACGCCTCGTTTATGCGTTATTGCCCGGCAATATCCCAGCCCACCTTAGCCCCAATCAGTTAGTTTATATGTTCAGTCGCATTCGTGAAGACATCGCCAATATCATGGCCCGAGATCCTGCCGCACGTACTACTTGGGAAGTCCTGTGTTGTTACCCAGGTTTGCATGCCATCGTCATGCATCGCGGAGCCAAATATTGTTGGCAGCATAATTTGAAATTGGTGGGACGCTTTATTTCCCACATTGCGCGAATACTTACCGGTATTGAAATTCATCCCGGTGCAACGATAGGCCGACGGGTATTTATTGATCATGGTTTTGGCGTGGTCATCGGCGAGACTGCCGAAGTGGGCGATGATTGCACTATTTATCAAGGTGTAACCTTGGGTGGAACCTCGCTTGGTAAAGGTATCAAGCGCCATCCAACCTTGGCGCGCGGAGTGATTATTGGTGCCGGTGCAAAGATACTGGGAAGTTTTACTGTCGGAGAAGGCGCTAAAGTGGGGTCCAATGCAGTGGTGGTGAAAGAGGTCCCGCCTGGTGCAACCGCTGTTGGTAATCCTGCGCGCATTATTGAAAAGAAAACGGATGGTGCGCAAGAGGAGGCTGCGGCGCGTATGTTTGCCGCCTATGGCGTTACCCCGAATGGCGATGATCCATTATCTAAAGCATTGCACGGATTGATCGATAATGCGGCTGCACAAGAACATCAGATTGCTCGTATTGTGGCGTTATTAAAGTCTGCCGGCATTTGTTGTGACAGTTTGCCGCCGCGGGATAAGTTCGATCCTGATGAGCTCAATAAATTGGTTGAATAACCTGATTGCAGGCGCTAACTACAAAAATATATTCTTAAACGAGGCTAAATAATGGTGTCCGAAACAAGTTCTCCATCGGATGGCGAGAGCGCTATGTTTGATCTATTTGAGATTCGCGTACTGGCGGTATTGGCAGAAAAAGAAGCATTAACGCCGGATAATTATCCGTTGTCATTAAACACCCTCGTCAACGGTTGTAACCAGTTATCTAGTCGTGATCCTGTGATGTCGATCTCTGAATCGACAGTGCTGGATGTATTGCAGCGGCTTATGCAGCGAAAGTTGGTGACCGAGGTTAATCAGGCCGGAGCGCGGGTTGCTAAATACGAGCATCGCATGCGACCAAAATGGACGCTTGAGCAGGACAAGTTGGCAGTTTTAACGACCTTGATGTTGCGCGGCATTCAGACGGCTGGTGAATTGCGTACGCGTTGCGCCCGCCAGTATGAATTTGCCTCGGTAACTGAGGTGGAAACTGCATTGCAATTTCTGATAGATAAGTATCCACCGCTAGTTGCACGTCTGAACAAAGGACCGGGCATTAAGGAGTCGCGATATTCACAATTGCTGACTGGTCAAGCTATATTGGATCAGCAGGTTGAGGCACTTTCAAGCGTATCTATTTATAAAGGTGATCGTGAGGATCGTATTGCCTCATTGACGGAAGAGATCGTTAGTCTGCGTGGACAAGTTGAAGAGTTAGCTACCCGGTTTGCAGAATTCAAACGTCAATTTGAATGATCGCGTGGCGATATCATCGTTATCAAAGTTTATTCGGTAAATTCATCATTATTAAGCCGATGGCCCCTAACCATCATAATGTAGCCCAATATCTATGTGAAAGATCAGGTATTCGCCTATACAAAAAACACTAATCCCCGATAGTATTCTTTCCATGTTTTGGAGATGATACTAATGGGTTTCCTATCTGGAAACGCAGCATATTTTCGGTATCAATCGTAAAACAGGCGCAATCAGATACTTCATGATCTGAAAACGTCGTGTTAATGGAATCTGATTTTTTTCTACGGGTAACTGAGTTAATGATGATGATTTTTACGATTGATATTGATAATTGTTAAGTGAGCAGCTTAGGTAAAGATCGCATGTTTAAGTAGATGCAGCTTTTTCTTCTCAGCTCGTGTGATGTTTTTTTTGAAAGACGCATTATGACAACAGGTACCGTCAAGTGGTTTAACGACTCCAAAGGCTTTGGCTTTATCACCCCGGATGACGGTGGTGAGGATTTGTTTGCCCATTTCTCAGCAATTCAAATGGGTGGTTTCAAGACACTCAAAGAAGGACAAAAAGTCCAGTTTGATATCATGCAAGGCCCTAAAGGCAAGCAAGCGTCAAACATTCAAAATCCTTAAACTCGGATTTATAACGCATAGATTAAGGTCTATGTGCTCAAAGCTCACAACTCAACAGAGTTCGTGAGCTTTTTTCATTTTAAGTTTTAATTATCCCTAAACCGTTTTCGATGTTGTATTTTTTCAAAGGAGTAAATAGCTTATATATTGAGACGCGATACTTTGGTGCCTTCCAAAGTCAGATTTGCCATCAAACCACTATTGGTTAATACAAAGGCCAACACAGAGGCTGTAACCGTACTAGTATCAATATTGCCGTTGGCACCGATTTTCAGTACGGCAACGGACGCATCGCCGCCGACCGCCCAACCGTTATTATTGTGAAATTTTTCTAATGCTTCTTGTGTCATGAACAAGAAGACGAGTGCTTTAGATTGTGCACCGATTTGTAATCCGATAGATGCAGACGCGGTACTGTAATAACCCACTGTCGTATTGCCAGTACGTAACGCGCCTTCGCCGTACTGCCCCCCAATCCACAGGCCAGCGGCAATGACCGATGGAAACACCAATACTCCACGTGATTTTGCGACAAGTTCATGTGAGCCGGGTGCCGCCGTGTATAGACGCGCTAAAGTTGTATCGATGCCCGTATCAATTTCACGGCGGCGCTTCCCTTGGTCTGAGTTTGCATTGGACGGCGTGGTCGTAGTACAGCCTGCGGCGATGATGCTAGCTACCGCAAACACTCCCGTTTTCAGTATGAAATCCCGTCTGTACATGGTGTTCTCCGTCAAGTTAACGTTGCGTTAAAAAATCAGGATTAAAAAGCCTGCGCATATTACTTTTATGATGCTTGCTACTTTATGTATGAATATATTTTTAGTATCTAAAAATACATTTATATTTGATAATTTTAGATGTTGTAATCTGATTTACAAGATTTTTCAAGGATACGACTTTCCAGTGAGGCGTTCGCTTTCACTCATCGCCTTTATAACGGCACAAGCTATTTTTGGAGCGATCTATCAGCTCGTCAAGTCGTGTCCCATAACACCATACAGTCATCTTGCCGACTGCATACATCATCATATTTACATCGGGATTGTTTCTCTTAATTCTCTTAAAGTCGCCATTGATGTTTAACAAGGCGCAAGAAATGGGGACTTCAAAAGAAAAAAGTGTAGTGTTTCAGTTGCCAACAAATATGTCAGGGACAGCCATGCCAAATTTTGTATTCGGGCAGGGAATATCCGCGTTAGAAGTTGGTAGCGAGGGATTGGTATTGCGTGCTGCTGCTGGCAAGCGTGATTGGAGTTATGCATTTTCACCCGGCTGGCGCGGTGTCATATTGCTTGATCGCATGCCATTTACCGTGACTGAAGGATGCACGATCTGGAAGGCGGGCGATCTGGCTGTGCTAGCCAAACTACAGGCGTTTATGGATGACCATCAAGGCATTGAGGAAAAAACTACGCGCGATCCCGGTATCGTCTCAATTCATGCTGAAGGCGTTAGCGTACTGGAAGATCGATGTTCGACCGAGCGTTGGTTTTTAGATTTGCTCTTCAATGTTACTCCTGCAGCAGCGCTTATTTCAGGGCTACTACGCCGCATGGAATGTTATTTACTAGTGCGGTTTCTATTATCCCATTCGAATGATGGAGAAAGTTTGGGCGTATTAGCTAAACGGTACGGCGTCTCTTATTCTCATTTTCGTCGCTTATGTCATCGTGCCCTTGGCGGACCAGTAAAGGCTGAGCTAAAAAGCTGGCGCATGGCGCGGTCGTTATTGGATATCACAAACGGGGGGGGGTCTGTTACGGAGGTTGCGTTAAAGCACGGCTACGCCTCCGCGTCACATTTTTCTTCCGATGTAAGAGGACGGGTAGGTGTTTCTCCACGTGGTTTATCAGACATTACAAATCTTGTGATGAAGCGGATTTGAATTTTCGATCGCCTGAATTGGGGAGTATTACCGTAGTAATTTGGAATATCAATCAAAACTATTTCAATTCAAAGTCTAGTTTATGAATAATTTCATTGCTTCACGCTATGGAAATAAGGGCATGTTAGGGCTTGTATCGGTGAGTGCGCACCGGTTCAAGAAGTGTAGATAGGCACATTTGAGTGAGCCGGAAGGTACAGTTGTTGAACGAAATTACTCAACATATTTCGTTCAACATAATTAAATCTGTTTAATTGAAAGAGAGTTTATGACTACTGTTGATATCGATGTTCTAGTCAGGGATGCATTACTACATATTGGATGCGACGCAGGTGTGATTGGTGAGTTTGATGGCCATTCGACAATCGCTCTAGAGTTTCATTGGTCGCCCACTATTTACGTTAGTGTAAGTGGAAGGGGTAATGGTCGGGAAATCGAAAGTGAAAGCGATGGAGATATCTATTTATGGTGCAGATTGAGTGAGCATTGTGAAAGCATGGTCGATAGTTGCTCATTGGCATTATTTACCGAACAAATGAAAAAAATTCCATATATTAGAGGAGATCATGTAGGTCTCGATAATAATCAGGGAAATCTGGAGCTTAAAGCATTAATAGATCCTTATTACCTTCAGAGCGCTCAGCTATTTTCCGAGGTTCTTGAGGGATTTCTGGAGCGAGCAGATACTTTCAGAGAAATAGTCAAATGATAAGAGGATAGTTGGAACGAAATAGTTGATGTAATTTTTAAAATTAATCAGCTTCTATTATTGTATTTCAGCTCCGTAATCCTTTTGTCGGGGGAGTATATTAATATTTCGCAATTGATATAAATTTGTAAAAAAATGTTCCTTTAGATCCGGTTCGTAATTCGTTGACTTCAAAAGTAAAATTGCGGTATCTATATTTATTTCCCCGTGCATTGTAATTGTATAATTTTAAATTAATAAAATTTTTAGTCAGTAAGAAGTGCATTGTGATTGTATTATTAATATAAATATTTCAATCTATCGATTCAATAAATGGTGATAAATAATATTCGTGAGTATTATTATTTATCCATAGAGCATCAATAGATTGTTTTAAAATTACATTAGATGAGAGGCTTTATTGGTTTTCTAAGATTGTAATGAAAGACGAAAACTATATGAAGAAGTCACTTATGAAAATAGAAAATATAGGCGATGAAGAGTTATTTAAGGAGTTGATTTATAAGGATGAAAATGGCAAAGCTACACTTAAATGTTTGCATGAAATTTCTAATGCAATGATGGATAGTTTATATATTCATAAATACGATATTTATGATAATGAGCGTTTAGATGAAGCGGAAAAATTTTTTCATTTTTTGTGTATTTATGATTTTTATAATACTCAATATATTATGGGTCTTGCAGGAGTATATCGGCTTAAGAAACAATTTAAAAAGGCGATTGAGCTCTACGTTTTGGCTTTTGCATTAGATGATAGTGACTATCGATCTGTTTTTTACACAGGACAATGTCATATGTTTATGAATAAAACTAACAAGGCGAAAGAATGTTTTGAATTGGTATATACGCGGAGTCAAGATATGATATTGCGTAAGAAAGCGCAATTTTTTCTTGCCGCACTACTTAAATCAAACCAAAAACTTTCTTTTAATGATACCAAAATATTCAAAGCAATAATTTAATTTATTTAACTTTATTGTCGAGTATTCCAATACTGTATGATTCACTGTCGATGTAGTGTTCGGTACCAGTAGTTGGGATTTATTAATCTATAAGTATATTTTTAAATTGTAATGAATGTTTTCCTAAAATAAATATTTATGATGTGGATGTCTATCATGTTTGTTAAATATATATTCTATAAATTAATATTTATAATAAACTGGAAGTATTCAAATAATTTTGAAAGATGAAAACTATGCTTGCAAGAAAACGTGAACTGGAAGAAAAAATACGTCCATTACTTGCTTGGTATTTTGGCGTTAGTAAAGAAAATATTCATAATCAAGATAGTATAGTTAAAAAATTTTATATAAACTCTATCGAATTAATGGAAATGTGCCTTACATTAAGTTCGACTTTTGATATTGAGTTTGATGTAAGCGAATTGATGAAAGTCGATATTGTCGCGGATATCTATGAGTTAATAGATGATTTGTTATGCAAGAAAGAAGAGAGTGAGCGATTTCTTAAGAATATTGGCAGAGAAGTTTTGCCTTCACGTTTAGTTGCGGCGAAAGGTATTGGTTAAATATAATTAAATTAATATAATTTAATTATATTTATGAAAATTTTTTATAAATATATATTGTGTTATTTATAGAAATATTACTTTCTATTTTTTATTATCTAATTTAAGAATAGTCTTGTTTGAAATTGCGGCTTTTCTCATATCATAATGTAGCCTTCGATTGATACTATTTGTGGATTGTCTGTAGTCGGCTTTTACAGACGATCCCTTTCAGGATGTCAATCGTCAAAAGTTTGTCGTCCTCGCCTATGTCTATATGTTCATTCAAGAGTTTGCGATGTCGAAATTTTCTTTACCCTCTATTCATATAGAAACTAATTCAAAATTGAATGTTTCTTTGAAGCGTCAGTTTGTCGTTGGTGATTTTATATTGAGCGATACGATTTTGTTTTATAAGGGAGAGGAGGTACCACTACCTCCAAAGGAACGGGCCGTGTTGATTGTTTTGCTAGAAGTTGCTGGCGGAATCGTCTCAAAAAATACATTACTGGAACGTGTGTGGCCGGGTGAGTTTGCCAGCGAAGAGTCATTGACGCGTTGTATTTACGTCTTGCGACGCATTTTGAAGGAGAGTAACCATGAGCGTTACATCGTAAGTGTGTATGGTCAAGGTTATCGGTTCGCTCAACCAGTAAGCGTTATTTATGACAGGACTATGGAACCTGTCGGATGTAAATTAGCAGTGTTGCCGTTTCGGCTAGGTGATTCTGATCAGGATGCATCTGCGGCCCACGATTCTATCGTGCAGAGTTTGTCAAACTTTCGTCCATTTGGACTGACAGTTTTTCCATCCTCCTTAACTAGGAGTTGTCATGCTGCGGCAGAAGTTGTCGCATTAATTAAAGACATGGCTCCAGATTATTATTTAACCGGCTACCCTGTTATTTCTGGAGGCTGTAGTGTATTAAGGGTCGAATTGGTGCGGGCAATTGATCACGCAGTCCTACATCGTGAGAATGTTGCGCTATCTCAGGGTGGTTGGGTAATATCGTTACAACATAAATTATCTGCGTTATTACCACGTTGCATTCCCGGATTAATGTGGGGCAGTGGGGTTCCGCAACAAACCTCCCTTAATGTGACTTTGGCTTACTTGAACGGGAAGCGTGATCTTCGGTGCTTTACTCCACAAAGCCTGAAGCGTGCGCTTTCCCAGTTCCACGAATGTCTATCACTTGATCCCTTGCACGTTCCATCGTGGTGCGCACTGGCAGAAATTTACTTGACGCTTGCCTTTGTTGGTTTGGTTGATCAAGACTTGGCACTTAATGAAATTGAAGCTGCTGTTGATAAAGCACTTAATTTCGAGCCAAGTAACCCATTAGCGTTGGCTTTGCGTAGTAGGTGTAACAGTTTTCAGAGTGATGATCGTACTGCCGATATTTTATTGCAACAGGCTTTGTTGTTGGCCCCCCAGACTCCAGAGGTCCATTATTATCATGCGCTGCATCTTTTTTCGATAGGTGATTTATACGGGGCATTAGAGGCCTCTAATATATGCTTGGCAATCGATCCTTCGGCGACCAGAACAATCATTCTTAATTCTTGGCTTATGTTTTGTTGTGGTGACGTTGATAGTGGTATTGCGCAAGCAGATCAGCATCATGCACTGCATGCCCCTACTAATGCAATATTGCGAAATCTGATAGTGGCAATGCAAGTTGCAAAAGAGCAGTCATCAGAATACGTTATACAGTCAGAGTATCGGCACAACGCGCGTTCTTGGAAGTCTGGATCGATTCAACTGAATTGCTTGTCGTCTATTTTATCGACGCCTATTCCAACACTAAAAGTTTTAAAACAGAATGCGTCCGACATCTTCGCAACATCATCATTATTAACGCGCTGTGTAACATCATAGTTTTTTGCTGTTGTTGTCTGGTAAGGTCAATTTTCATTGGAAGGTGCAGAATCTCAATGATGTTTTTATTGTAATGAGAAATAAATCTGGGATAAGAACAGCTACATCAGCTCCTTTCCATCATATCCAAAGCGTTGAATAATACCGTCAGCATCTATCGATATCCAGCCACCACGTTGTCTCACAACGTCGTATTCCCAGTCGGGTAAAACATACCGTTTCAATGTTTTGTCAGCGACAGCATAGTTATGTAGCGCTGGACGATGAGTATGTCCATGAATGAGCGTGTCTGTTCCAGTTTCAGCAAATAGCATCGCAATAGCCCGCGGGTTTACATCCATTATTTCTATTGATTTATTCTGTTGTTCTTTGCGACTTTCAGATCGGGCATTTGCGATGATGATCTTACGTTGCTGCAGAGGTAAAGCAAGAAATTGTTGTTGCCATTGTGGTTGTCGTACTTGAGCACGAAATACCATGTAGTCAACATCATCAGTACATTGAGCGTCGCCATGCGCCAACAGCAAACGGTGACCGCTAATTGTGGCAACGAAGGGATCCGGAAGTAAAGTTAGGCCAGCCGCTTGTGCAAAGATATCTCCTACTAAAAAATCTCGATTGCCTGCAATCCAATATACCTTTACTCCAGCCGCGCTAACCTGTCGAATTGCGTTGGCAATTTCACGGTTGTAAGGCGATTCCAGATCATCATCACCGGCCCAATATTCGAATAAATCACCCAGCAAGTACAACTGTGACGCGTTACGTGCATGTATTTTCAAAAAATCGTAAAACGCTTGCGTGGTACGCGAATGTGATTCTTGCAGATGCAGATCCGAGATGAAAAGTGCAACTGCAGGTTTCTTTACTGGCGCAGGTGAAGTGGTGTCGGGCATAGTCGGCTAGTAGAGCTCGGTCGGTGTTTAATTAAATTACTTTGGCATTTTCGATAATGACATCGTTAACTGGCACATCGGCAAACATGCCGGTACGCGTAGTTTTAACAGCCTTGATTTTATCAACGACATCCATACCGGCTGTAACTTTTCCGAATACACAATAACCCCAACCGTCTTGACCAGGATAGTCGAGGAAGCTGTTGCCTTTAATATTGATGAAAAATTGTGCAGATGCCGAGTGTGGATCTGAAGTGCGTGCCATTGCCAATGTGTAAGGATCATTTTTCAATCCATTATTGGCCTCATTTTCGACATTGTCATTAGTTGGCTTTTGTTTCATGCCTGGTTCAAAGCCGCCGCCCTGGACCATGAACCCATCAATAACACGATGGAATATAGTGCCGTTGTAGTGACCGGAATTTACATATGTGAGAAAGTTTTCGACAGTTTTCGGTGCTTTTTCTGCGTTCAATTCGATAGTGATATCGCCGTGATTAGTTGTCAAAATAACAGTCATAATATTCCTTGTAAGTTAATAATAAAAATGGTGCGAGGTTCTTTTGCGCAAGGCAGTGATTAGGTGATGCTGCCAATAGAGCGCAGTATCACTTAAATAATGTTTGCTGCAGCGTATTAATAAATGTGGTTAACAATCTGTTTAGGCAGATTATTTATTTCACGATGGTGGCGGATTCAATGATAATTTGCTGAACGGGTACATCTTGCCCACCAGTTTTTACTGCTTTTATCTCGTCGACGACGTCCATACCCTTAATGACTTTGCCAAATACTGCATATCCATAACCGTCTTGTCCTGGGTAGTTTAGGAATTGGTTATCTTTGACGTTGATGAAAAACTGGGCCGCTGCAGATTGCGGATCGGAGGTGCGAGCCATAGCGATGCTGTATTTAGTGTTTTGCAAGCCATTTTTGCCTTCGTTTTCAACTTTATTAGGTGCGGATTTTTCGTGCATATCTTTGTCAAAGCCGCCAGCCTGGATCATGAAACCATCAATGACCCTATGAAAAATGGTGCCGTTGTAGTGACCTGTATTGACATAACTAAGAAAGCTTTTGACGGTCTTTGGTGCTTTTTCAGCATTCAACTCAAGAACGATGTCGCCTTTGTTTGTTTTTAACAGTACATGCGGCATGTCAGCGGCGTGAGCGCTAGAAAATGCGCAAGACAAAGAGATAACAGTAATCGAAGATGTCAATACGCTTAAAAAAGTGCGGCGCGAAGCCAGTATGATGTTTTGCTTGAAACGTAGCATGAAAGGTCCCTTTTGATGAGCAGTGTGATTAATGCGATTTTGCTTTTCCGCACTGCTTGGTTGTCTGGTTGTTTGATATACTTCGGCGAAAAGAAGCATTTTATCAAACTAAGCATTACAAAAGAGTTTTGGCAGTTCATTGCACTAGCGTGGCGTACTCACCGTAAGGTAGCGTACGGAGCTTAGTGACAGTAAGCAATATTGATGCCTGAACCCGTATGTGTCTGAAACAGTATATCCCATGAGTAACCTGAAAATATATAACACGCTGGCGCGCGAAAAGCAGCCGTTCACCCCAATTGTGCCGGGTAAAGTACGCATATATGTATGTGGCATGACCGTCTACGATTTTTGCCATCTCGGTCACGCAAGGGTGATGGTGGTGTTTGACATGGTGCAACGTTGGTTGCGGCAAACAGGGCTGGACGTTACTTATGTTCGGAATATCACGGATATCGACGATAAGATCATTCGCCGTGCAGTTGAGAATGGCGAGACTATCTCGCAACTGACAGCGCGGTTTATTAAGGCCATGAATCAAGATGCAGAGGCGCTCGGCGTACAGAAACCGGATTATGAGCCACGCGCTACAGATTACGTGCCGCAGATGTTGTCCTTGATAGGCAAGCTGGAAAACAATGGTTTGGCATATAAGGCCAGTGATGGCGATGTTAATTACTCAGTTCGGGAGTTTGCTGGTTATGGCAAGTTATCGGGTAAGTCGCTCGACGATTTACGTGCTGGCGAACGTGTAGATGTCAATACTGGCAAACGCGACCCGTTAGATTTTGTGCTTTGGAAAGCAGCTAAGGAATCCGAGCCAGAAGAGGTCAAGTGGGCATCCCCATGGGGGCATGGTCGGCCCGGGTGGCATATTGAGTGCTCTGCAATGGCTGAGCATTTATTGGGTGAACAATTTGATATTCATGGTGGTGGTCAGGATTTGCAATTTCCGCATCATGAAAATGAAATTGCGCAGTCGGAAGGTGCGTTTGGCCATACATTCGTTAATTACTGGATGCATAACGGCTTCATTCGCGTAGATAACGAAAAAATGTCCAAATCTCTGGGTAATTTTTTCACAATACGTGAGGTGTTAAAAAAATATGATGCTGAAGTGGTGCGTTTCTTTATTTTGCGTGCGCATTATCGTAGTCAATTGAATTATGCAGATAGTCATTTAGATGATGCAAAGCAAGCATTGACGCGTCTTTACACTGCATTAAAAGAAGTGTCACCCGATGAAGTGCCGTTTGATGAAAACGAATCGTACGCTGTGCGTACAACTGAGGCCATGAATGATGACTTTAATACGCCGTCAGCCATTGCTATTTTGTTTGATCTCGCTAACGAAGTTAATAAAACAAAATCTCCAGTATTGGCGCGGCAACTGAAGATGCTGGCTGGCAATCGATTCGTGCTCGATGAACCGGGCGCTTAGAGAAGCTATCACCGACTGCC
>NZ_JBRIIQ010000075.1:0-19534 GCF_052976905.1 Glaciimonas sp. GG7
TATTCCCACATATACCCCCACCCACCAAACAATTGCAAACACTGATCCATCACCCGCCCCTGCAACTCAGTGGTGACCAGCTTGCCAGCGGCCGCATCAACAGGATCAAGCTCCCCCTTAAGATGCAACTCAATACAACGATCAACAAACACCCGTTGCGCTACCAACTCCGCATGCAACTCCGCCAACTTAAAACGTGTATTTTGGAAATCCGACAGCGCCCCGCCAAACATCTTGCGATCGGTCACATACTCGATAGTCCATTGCACTGCCGCTTCCGAGCTGGCAACCGCCCGGATCGCCTGCACCAGCCGCTCTTGCGACAATTGCGTCATCAACTGAACAAACCCGCCGCCTTCCGCACCGAGCAAATTACTCACCGGCACCCGGACGTCCGAGAAAAATAGTTCCGAGGTATCTTGCGCCTTACACCCCAGCTTTTCGAGCTTGCGGCCACGTGTAAAGCCTTCACGATTGGTCTCTACCAGAATCAAACTCACGCCCTTGCCGCGTGCCAGCGGATCGGTCTTGCAGGCGAGGACCAACAGATCGGCGCTATGGCCGTTGGTGATGAATACTTTCTGTCCATTGATGACATAGTCGTCGCCATCACGCAGAGCCTGGGTCCGCATCGCCTGCACGTCGCTACCGCCCGAAGGCTCGCTCATGCCTAGTGCAGCGACAACTTCGCCGGTAGCCATTTTGGGTAGCCAGTAGTGCTTCTGCTCTTCCGTACCAAAATCGACCAGATAGGGCGCAACGATGTCGGAATGCAGATAGAAGGTCGGTCCGGTGGCACCAACACGGGCCATTTCTTCAATCAAGATCGCGCTATACAAAAAATCGCCGCCCATACCGCCGTATTCTTCCGGCACGTTGCAGCACAACAACCCCAATTCCCCGGCTTTTAGCCAGAGTTCACGCGGAACCTGGCCTTCTTTTTCCCACTCAGCATGATGCGGGACGACATGCTCGGCGATGAAGCGCCGTACGGTGTCGCGGAAAAGTTCGTGGTCGTGACTAAAAATGGTACGTGGAATCATGGGGTGCTCAAGGTTGTAGAAAGACGGTCCGTGGACCGTCGATGGCGAGTAACCAGAATAGGCTGTCGTCGAAAATAGTTGTCAGGTGCCGGTCCATTGTGGAGGCCGTTTTTCGGCAAACGCCAGCGCGCCTTCGCGCGCATCGTTGGAGCGCAGCACTGGACCGGTGATCGCTTCCTGACGCACAAACATGTCGGCAATCGACCAGTCGCGCTGTTCGACAATGACGCGCTTGCTGGCGGCTACCGATAGCGGCGCATTGGCCAGAATCAGACGGGCTAACCGTTTGGCTTCGGCTAAGGCCGTGCCGGGCTCGACGATGGCATTAATTAATCCGTAGCGTTCTAGCCGTTCAGCACTGACCATTTCGCCGGTGAGTGCGAGTTCTAACGCGATGCGTTGCGGTATCAGTCGGGGCAAACGTAACAGCCCCCCGGCAGCGGCGGCCAGACCGCGCTTGGCTTCCGGTAAACCGAACATGGCCGTGCGTGAGGCTACCAGTAAATCGCAGGCCAATGCGGACTCAAAACCGCCTGCCAGCGCATAGCCTTCAACGGCTGCGATCAGCGGTTTGCGCGGAGGCGTGAGGGCAATGCCCAGAATGCCCCGACCTTCGACCCGCGTAATTTCACCGCGAGAGAATGCCTTCAAATCCATGCCGGAGCAAAAATTGCCGCCAGCACCGGTCAGTATCGCTACGTGCAGATCATCCCGTGCTTCCATCTCGTCGATTGCCTCGCACACGCCGAAGGAGACGGCGCGATTGACTGCGTTTCTGGCTTGAGGGCGGTTGATGGTGATAATCACCAGGCCGTCTTCATGCTCAACCAATACTTCGTCTGTCATGCTTTACATCCTTGGTTACCAACGTGTCGGATAGTTTAAATAAATCTTACTCAATAGTATATTAATTTACGTAAAAGTATAAATTGAAAGCCTGTCAGCAGAAAAAATGGACCTTTTTGAGGTTATTTATGACCCTGATCAATGTGGCAACAGATTTATGTATACCATTTGGTATTTCTTTTATACTATCGAGTAACAAAAAATTCATTATAGATTATAAAGGTAATAGTTATGGCTGCGCTTCCCCTTCTCGGCATTCGCATCCTCAGTCTTGCAGAACAATATCCAGGTCCCTTTGCCACCATGCTGCTGGCCGATCTCGGGGCCGATGTCATTCTGGTAGAAAGACCAGACGGCGGCGATCCGTCACGGCGTTTTCCGGGGCTGTTCACGTCGCTCAACCGCAACAAACGCTCAGTCACACTCGATCTCAAATCCGACGCTGGCCGTGAACAATTTCTGCAGCTCGTTGATACTGCCGATGTGGTACTTGAAGGCTATCGTCCCGGCGTGATGAAACGTCTGAAGATCGACGATACAGTCTTGCGCGCACGCAAGCCAGCGCTGATCTATATGTCGATCTCCTCATTTGGCCAAACCGGTCCGATGGCGACGGTGGCCGGTCACGATCTGAGTATTCAGGCTTCTGCTGGCATGATCCAAGTGCCGTTCGGACAAGAGGCTAATGCCACACTGCCGGTGCTGCCGCTGGCCGATATTTCGTCGGCGATGTTTGCCGCGCTGGGGGTGGTCACGGCGCTATTTGCACGTACGCAACACGGCAATGGCGCACAGATCGATGTGTCGATGTTCGATTCGCTGGTGTGCTGGATGACGCCATTTTTAGTGCCAGCCATGAACGCGTTGGAAGTCAGACCGCTACCGCCGGAAGACCCCGGTTACGGATTATTCGCTACTGCCGATGGCCGCCAGATCACGCTCAGTATCGCGGGCGAAGATCATATGTGGCGCGCACTGTGCAATCTGCTGGGACTGACCGCCTATGCCATGCTGACCGAGCCAGAACGCAATGCCCGCGCAAAAGAAATCGATCCCCATCTGCGGTGCGCGATTGGCGCTTGCCATTTCGACTGGTTATGCCAGCACCTGGAATCTGAGCGCATCGCTTTCGGTCCGGTATGCCATGCTGACCAAGTGGTGCAAGATCCACAGGTCAAGGCACGCCGGATGGTGGTGGAAGTGCAGGATAAAAACAAAAACCTGCGCTTTATTCGTCAACCGTTAATTTTTGACGGAAAGATAGCGGCTATCCTGCGGCCCGCACCGGAACTGGGGGAACATGGGGCAGAGATATTTGGGGAATTGACCGGTAAGGTGACGGCGCTGCAGGCGCGCTGAAGCAGGACTGAAATGCGAACAACAATGCGCTCATCGGCAACATGCCGATGAGCGCGATCTTCAGGGATCATTTTCTACAGACAAAAAAATCCCCTTCAGCGAAGTAATGCCGTTCAGTTAAGAAACCGTTCGGACTGAGTAGCGAAGCGTATCGAAGGCGTACCTGCCAGCGCTGACTTCGATACGCCCGATGGGCTACTCAGCCCGAACGGTTATCCAGATTAACTGAACAGCATTACCTTCAGCGAAGGGGATTCAGTCTTAATAACTATTAGCCACTATCCAAAACATCCAATCAGTCAGCTTCCACCGCACGCGCACGTTTCCGACGCGCAGGCTTGGCCTGAATCATCGCCAATACCAATTCAGAAACATGCTCGGCAGTCTCAGAAGGTTTAAAGCGACCATGCGGTCGATACCAGACGCATGACCAACTGACGATACCGCCAACGGCGAGCGACGCAATCCTGACATCGCTGACCGTAAATTCCCCGGTGGCAACACCATCATCAAGCAGCGCGCAAAGTTTGCGATCAAACTCGCGCCGCATGAGTTCGATGGAGTCGCTGTCTTCTTTTGATAAATGCTTTTGCTCACGCGTGTAAATCGCAATGGCTTCCTGGTTTTCCAGTACGGCAATAGTGAAATCGTGGACTAGCGAGCGGACCTTTTCGGTCGGCGTATGTTCGGTCGCAACAACCTGATTGAGTACGGTCAGCGATGCACGAATACCGCGCGAACAGATCTCGCCGAGTAGTTCATTTTTTGAATTGAAATGGGAGTAAATGAATGGCTTGGTGACATTGAGCTTTTCAGCCACCGCCTCTAGCGTGGTGTTGTTAAAACCGTTGTGATAAAACAACTCAACGGCCACCGCGATGATACGTTCACGCTTGAGACGAGAGACGGCATCACGGATATCTTCAACATCATCACTCATATCGGCACGTACCGATTTGCGCGCAACAACCGCTTTCGCAGCAGGAATGGCACGCTTATTGAGGCTGCCGACTGTGTTTTTTGTCTTAGGATCGGGTATTTTTTTCATGCTTCACAGTTTAACCATTTTTCAGCGGATTTTCCACCGGCGCAAAAGCGCAAGTAGCAGAATGTTCGGCCCGGTAGCCAGGCCTCTTCCTTTAATCCGGTAATTTTCCAGACGCAAACAATAGTTCAGGCGCGTAGGTCGGCGACAATAAAAAACGTCCCTGCACCGATTGCCCGATCACTGGCGTCGCTTCGCACCATAGCCCTAATGCACGCACGCCTTCGTCCAGATCGACCGTCACTAATGTATACGGCAGATCGGCGGCGAAGGCTGGGTGAAATGCATGATGCGCAACCGTCCAGCTATGAATTTTTCCTGCACCGCTGGCCGGTTTCCAGACCACGCTGGTGGAATAACAGGCATCGCATAACAGACGCGGATAGTGGCGTGGTTTGTTGCATGCAGCGCAATGTTGCAAGACCAGACGGCCTTCTGCTGCGGCTTCCCAATAAGGTCGGGATAATTCGGTCGGTTGCGGTAGCGGCTTTGTTGCCATCGTCGGCGTAGTCATTTTTTAATCCTTACCCTTTGCGCATGATCGCAATTGCGCCATCGCCCATATCACCATAGCCGGTCACCAGACCAACCTCGGCATTGTCTACCTGCGCCCGTCCACCATGACCGCGCAACTGACGGACCAACTCAACGATGTGATTCAAGCCCCAAACGTGCGCTTGCGAGAGCAAACCGCCATGGGTATTGGTCGGCAACGCGCCGCCCAGTTGCAAGCGACCGCCTTCGACAAATGGCCCGCCCTCGCCTTTAGCGCAAAATCCCATATCTTCAAGCTGACGAATAACTGCATAAGTAAAGCAGTCATAAATTTGAGCCACATCAATATCAGCATGGGTCACACCCGCCATCGCGAACGCACGCGCTGCCGCTTTGGCAATGCCAAGACTGGTCATATCCGGACGCTGAGTAATCGATCCCGGCGAGTCCGGATGCCCTGAAGCCACGCCGGTAATATAAACACGCGGCTGGCGCAAGTCCCCTGCCCGCTCGGCGGCGCTGACGATGACCGCCGCACCGCCATCGCTCTCTAAACTACAGTCAAGCAAGCGAAATGGATCCGAAATCATCCGCGAATTGCGATGATCCTCTAAGGTGATCGGCTTCTTCATCAAGGCATTGTCATTGAGCAACGCATGCTTACGACAAGCGACTGCGACCTCGCCGAATTGTTCCACCGTGGTGCCATACAACGCCATATGGCGACGCGCCATCGGCGCATACAATTGCGCCGGTGCAATGGCCCCAAATGGATACTCAAATTCTGTGACGAAATGGAACTGCGGCATTTGGTGAATCCGCGCACCGGCCTTGTTCGAACCAGCGCTCACATTGCGCCCAAAAGTGATCAGAACATGATTGCAAACACCGGCGGCAACAGCGGCAGCTGCGCACTGCAAGGCCATCACCGGACTGGCCCCGCCATGCGGAATCACAGCTGAAAAGCGCAGATCGGGAATCCCGAAGTTTTCAATAAAATCATCCGCCGTGCCGCTCACTAAACCGACCGGAATAATCCCGTCGATATCTTTGGGCGTCAGGCCCGCATCAGCAATGGCCGCAAGCGATGCTTCGATTTGCAGCTCGAAAGCGGTTTTGGTCGAGCCGCGCATATACGCGGTCTCGCCGATACCGGTTACACAGGATTTGTCACGCAGGGACATTGTTATCTCTCTTCGCACTATCGCGTTTGCGCTCGTACGCTAATTGTTTGCGATAAAAAGTCGGATCAAGCTCCAGCGCATAGCGCGGGCTGGCCGGATAGTGGCGTTGCAAAAAGGCCTGCTCTTGCACGATCACGCGGCGCATTTCGGCCTGATCGGGTAATCCCGCCTTACCGCAGACCAGATCGGTCAGCCACTCGGCCTGATCGTCCATCATACGGATGTTGCCGCCACCGGCGACGTTAAATAAACCCACAAAATATAAACCGGGCCGCTCTGGCGAGACCACACGCAGGAATAAATCCGGCTTGTGTTCTTCAGAGGCTGCGACATTTAATTCTGCGCTTAATTCAGCATTTAATTCAGCATTCTTAGTCAAAAATGGCAAACCCACCGCATAGCCTGTGGCCGCAATAATAGTGTCAAAGGTTTGTACAGTGCCATCCAGAAAGCGAACCTCTTTACCCTTGACCGATTCAATACCCGGCTTAGCCTTGATGCGGCTCCAGACAAAGTGCGCCATCAGGCTGGGATGACTAGTGGGATGGGTGCGTGTTTTAGGTGTCACAAAACCCCATTGCTCCATCGTGCCATGCACGATACGGGTCAGCAGTTCGCGCATGGTGCGACGGAACGGCCACGGCATCCAACGCTTTTCAAGCTTGGCCAACACGCGTGACGTCGGCACACCAAACAACATGCGCGGCATCACCAGCACTGGTGAACGGGCCGAGATCGTGGTTGATGCAGTGACCACGCAAATGTCGGAGGCGATATCGACGGCGCTGTTGCCCATGCCAACCACCAACACGCGTTTGTCGCGGAATGGCTCAGGAACTTGATAGCTATTTGAGTGCAGATATTCGCCCTCAAAGTCGTCGCGCCAGGCGGCATGTTTCGGCACGCCCTGATGTCCGCTGGCAACCACGACGGCGCTGAACTCTTCGACGCTATCGTCAGCCAGCCGCACTTGCCAGCGGCCATCGACGTCAGCCCTGACTTCCGTAACGTTGGAGCGAAACCGAATATGCGGCACGATGCCGAAATGGTCAGCGTAGGATTGCAGATAGCGACTTACCGCGAAATGATCCGGGTATAACGCGCCATCTTCAGGAAACGGGAAATCTTTGTAGGCCGTAATGCGGGCCTCGGAATTCAAATGCAGCGAGCGGTAGGCCGGCGACAGGCCGTTATCGTTCTGATAGACCCACAATCCGCCGATAAAAGAGCCGAGCTCGTAGACCACGACCTCGACACCGCGTGCCAATAAATGCTTAGCAGCACACAAGCCTGCCGCCCCGGGATTCACTGCTACCCGTTGCACAGACTTGGATGCCGCCGTCATCAGACTGCTTCCAGCTCGAACCAGAAATCCAACACGTCGCCAGTACGCACTTCTGCAAACTTGGTGACAACGCGGGTTTTCAGCGCCATTTGTTTAGCCGCGACTTCTGGATTAGTCAGATCGATGCCTTTGAAAAAACCACCGATCGCCGTATCCGCGCCATCGAGCAGTACATAACCGAAAGCATACGGCGGATCTGGCAAGCCTTGAAACGGCTCGTAGACCATAGTGAATGTTTCGATGCAACCGCCCGGACCGACTTCAACCCACTCAGTCGTTGGCTCCAAAGTCTGGTCCGAAAATGCGCGTGGCGGGACCAGTACACGACCGGTTTCGCCGCAACGACGACCATAAATTTTGCCATGATCGCGAACTGCACGTAGAACCAGCTGGCTGTTTCTCCTAGTGCATGGTTGTAAGTAATGTTCCAAGCCTCGCGGCGTTTCAGCAGTTCCATTTTGTATTCCTTTAGAAATTTGATTGATGTTTGGTGCCCTCAACAATGATTGTCGAGGCAGCTTTCATACTGAATGTTATGCCTCGATAACCATCGTGCCAAAAAACTGATGATCCCCGCCGTTGCCGCTGGCCACGCCTACGCGTGCGCCTTTAACCTGATGCGCCCCCGCCTTGCCCCATACCTGCAACGCCACTTCCGCTACGCGGATCATGGCCGTAACCGCAATCGCATTCGTACACAAGGTACCGCCCGATGGATTGACCGGAATCTCGCCGCCCAATGTGTAACGCCCTTGCCTCAATTGCGCAACCGAGGTCCCGACATCGGCCAGACCAGCTGCTTCGATGGAATGGAACTCCGTGTTACTAAACGGGGCATACAATTCGGCTACATGGATTTGTTTTTGCGGATCGGTGATCCCGGCCATTTTGTAAGTACGCTCAAACGAACGACCAAGTGCATACGCATCGGCATGGTCCGCATGGAATCCATTACCCATACGGTCGCCGATGTAATAGCTCTCCGAACAATGACCCAGACCAGTAATCCAGACCGCGTCCAGATTACGATCTTTAATATACTTTTCAGAGGCCAGAATCATTGCGCCACCGCCACTGGACTGCGGGCAGCAATCCATCAACTTGATAGGCCAGCTAATCATGCGTGAGGCCATGACTTCTTCAATCGTGGTGGTTTTGCGCAGATGGGCATTCGGATTCAATGAAGCGTGGTAACGGTTCTTAACCACGACTGCCGCCATATCTTCTTGCGACATACCGTACTTTTCCATATACCGCACCGCCGACATCGCCAGCATCGTGATCGTGCCTAACGGCAACGGACGTCATAGATCGGGTCCCAAATTTTGTTGAGCACGGTTTGCGAGTCGCCGCATTCGCCCACCTTGTCAGCGCCCGCCGTCATGACGACGTCAGAGGCACCTGAAGCAATGTGGTAATACGCCGCAGCAACACTAGAAATACCGGTTGCGCCGCCGGTATTGATACGCAGAAAACGCTTGTTGCGTCCGCCCACGGCATCCACGCCCAGCCGCTCGGCGTTACCGATACCGACCATTGCGTCGGGCGACAGCGAATACACCGTCGCATCGATATCGTCGAACTCCAGCTGACCGGCTTGCATCGCCATCAGTACGGCTTCGCGCACCAAATCGGGATAACTGGCATCGTCACGCTTAGGCTTAAATGCGGACTGACCGATACCGATAATGCCTACGCGAGGTTGGTTTGTGCGACTCATTGTGCGCCTCCCAGATTTTTTCCAAATACCACAACGGTCTGATACATCATGGCCGGACCGCTGGCCGCATGCGCAATACAGTCTCAGCCTGGCTGCCGATGTTTACCAGCCGTGCCCATGACTTGATTTGCCGCTTCAGCAATGCGCACTAGCCCACTGCAAAACACAGAATTAATGGACGCCACGCCGCCCGAAGGATTAAGAGTCGGTTGCGCATGCTCAGCCTTGACCACCTCAGCCCATTGCGCAGGCTCAGCAATACCCAGCGCTTGATACGCGAGTAACTCCTGATACGGCGTAGGTGCACAGATTTCAGCGATATCGATCTGCTTGATGCTCTCAATACCTGCATCATCAAAGGCTTGACGCGCCGCTGCTTGCAAAGCTGCCGCAGCGGTCAAATCACGGTCGCCTAGAAAAGCCGCCTCAGTCGCCCAACCCATGCCGCGCGTCCAGGCCGGATTAGTGATGCCTGCTTTTTTAACGTAATCTTCAGAAGCCAATACCAGCGCCACTGCGCCCGTGGTTGGCGCACGTAACATTTCAGCCCGGATCGGCCAGCGGATCGGATTCGATACGGCGATATCGGCAGCGTTATCGTGCGGACCGCTTGACTCCGGATAGGCCAGCGCGCCACGGCGACGGTTTTGTGCCACCAGTTGCGAGGCGATTTCCGGTGCTTGCGGCTGGGCTGCGATAAGTGCATTGGCTTGCAATGCAAACGAAGACAAATCATCGAGCGGTAGACGCCGATGGAAATACGGGTCAGCTCCCAGACGCTCAACTTCAGATAATGAAGAGGATTCAGTGACGCCCCAAGAAACGATTAACTGCGTCTCAAAGTGGGCAGAAGCAACCCGCAAGACGCCCATCACAAAAGCATGTTCGCCCGCCGATGGCGTCGACAAAATGTCGCGATCAACGCCACCCACCGAGCCGGACGCGGCCATGATCGAAATGGCGCGGCCATCGATCTGATCGTTTGAGGCGACGATGATGCCGTCTATCTCTTCTATAGCAATACCGGCACTTTTCAGTGCCGCTTGCGTTACCTCGTACAGAATTTCTTCGAGGGATTGTCGTTCCGAATGAATCGGGACCATGATGGCGGACCCGATAACGGCCGTAGGTCGATTAAGTGGCATAAATACCTCAGGAGTGAAACGCAACGATCAAGAGTCCGGCAGACTCTTAGGCCGAAGCGCGTTTTTGGGACGCGATGGCAGCCAGTGCCAAAGCGCGTTCGAGAGCCAGTTTCTTCAGTTCGCGCCGCTGCAATTTGCCCGTCGCCGTGAGCGGCAAGCTGATGCAGGATTCGATATGATCGGGATGCTTGTATTTAGAGGACTCCGCCGCACAGTGCTTAAGCAGCACGGCAGCATCGAAATCATCGGCCGATTTCGGTACCACAAAGGCGAAAATCAATTCACCGCGCAACGCGTCCGGCACGCCGGTGACAGCCACATCGAGCACCGACGGATGCTTGCGCAGCACAGCTTCTACCTCTGCTGGCGAGACATTGATACCGGCACGTTTAATCATCTCGCCGACCCGACCGACAAAGACAAAATCGCCGTCAGCATTAAGCATGCCGATGTCGCCAGTACGATAAAAACCATCGGACGAAATGCGTAAGCATTTTGCGCCGAACTAGCACCCGAATAGCCGGTGGTTGTATATCCGCGTACCTCGGCCAGTCCCGGTGTGCCGGGTGCTGCCTGTCGCCGCTGTCCTCGTCGATGAAGCGTATCTGCTGTCCCGGCAACATCGGCCCCGACAGTAAGCGCGTCGTAATACCGGCCAGTGATGCCAGGTCACCGCGCAATTGCCGCAGGTTTCGGTCGCGCCATAGATATTGCACAACTCCGTTGCGCCCAGCGTCTCCACCGCAAACAAAAATTCTTCCGCGCTACCGATGGTCACGCCGGTGCGCAAACTGGACAGACGTTCCTTGCGATAGTCCTTGTGATACGCCAATGCCGACGTCATCGCTGGCAGCGTATAAATCGCGGTACAGCCTTCGCGCTCAATGATCTCCATTGCCAGCGCTGGCTCAAACTTCTCCATCAACACCAGCGTCGCGCCGTGGCTGAAAGTCGCCGGTAAAGCGTTGACGCCACCGAAGGCCCAAAACAACGGCGACGACAGCAATACTTTATCGTCCTGGGTCAAGCCCTCGCGTTCACCGATATTGAAACCGTTTTCGATCACCGCAAACTGCCGCAAAGGCACCGCTTTCGGCGCACTCGTTGAGCCGGAGGTATAGAGCACCATCGCATCCTCGACCGCACTGGGACCGGCACCGGGCGCCAATGCGCTGAAAGGTTGGGCGTTATCTAACTGCGTGTTGTAGTCAGGAAATACGGCATTGGTACACCCCAACAACCAAATCTGCTCCGGCACCGGCACGCCCGGCAAGCCTTGCAGCGCCACAAAATCGGCTTCAAAATCGCGCTCGCCGAAGCGGGCTGCGGAAACCAACAACGCCATCCGTGAATCGCCGAGCAAAAATGCCAGCTCATTACGGGTGGACCAGGTACTCAGCGGCACCAAAGTCGCTCCCAAAGCACCCGCCCCCAGACAGACATCGAGCCATTCGACGCGATTACTCAACAGCACGCCGACACGATCGCCACGCTTGACGCCGTTAGCCTGTAATGCGGCGGCAACACGCCCCGCCCGCTCGGCCAGCTCGCCATAGCTAAAACGCTCTTGCCCGCAGACCAGCGCGCAGGCTTGCGGTGCGCGTTGTGCTTGCTCGCGGACGAGTTCAATGAATGTTCTGCTGAAGGGTGAATACATTATTTATTAATCCAGTTTCTTTTAAGGTGTATTGGCATATAAATTTACAAACACCATAAAGTCCGTTCGGACTGAGTAGGCACAAAGTGCCGTATCGAAGATACGCAGACGTATGTATATACTTCGATACGCCCTATGGGCTACTCAGTACGAACGGAATTTCTTAAGCTCAAATATCAACATCCACTAATCTAATTTAGCGCCGGAAATTTGCACTAACTCTTTCCACTTCACCCGTTCGCGCTCAGCAAAGGCCATCGTGTCTTGCGGCGTGGCCCAGATCGCACGTGCACCGGTTTCAAGAAAGCGCTGCTGCAATTCCGGTTCGCTGGTAACGGCCTTTAAGGCCGCCGATAACTTGGCGATGATCGGTGCTGGCGTGCCTTTTGGCAGCACAAAAGTGCCCCATGAAGTCACAATAAAATCAGGAATGCCAGCCTCCGTCATGGTCGGCACCTGCGCCAACGTTGGCCAGCGCTCAGCCGAGGTGACTGCCAACGCCCGGACCTTGCCGGCGCGTATGAGTCCCATATAACTGGCGATGTTGTCGATCGCAAAATCGGTGTCTCCCGCCAGCAAGGCTGGCATGGACTGGGATGCGCCACGGAACGGAATGTGCAGTGCCGAGATGCCGGTGCGGGCGCGGAACAATTCTCCGGCCAGATGCGGTGTGGTGCCAATCCCGGCTGAGCCGTAGGAGACACCCTTGGGCTGTTTGCGCGCCCAGACCAGAAATTCCTGGACTGTTTTGGCGGGATGCTGGGCAGCTACGACGAAGACGTTGCAGTTTTCCCAGATCATGGAGACGTAATCGAAGTCGCGGACCGGGTCGTAGCCTAGTTTGGCAAACAGATATTGGTTGATCGAGAGTGTGCCGACGGTGGCTGACGAGATTGTGTAGCCATCTGGTTTAGCGCTGCGGACGGTTTCCATGCCGATATTCCCACCGGCTCCGGTGCGGTTGTCGACGATAAAACTTTGGCCTAGTTTGGCTTGTAACTTGGCGGCTAATAAACGGGTGAGTACGTCGGAGGCGCCGCCTACGCTAAACGGCACAATGATGCGTACTGTGGCTTCGGGCCAATTTGTTGTTTGGGCCATTGCAGGGGTTTTTAGCAGTATTGATGCGCCTGCTGCAATTGCAGTGTGGATCACCGTGCGTCTTGTCACCATTGTTTTGTCTCCTGTTTTGTCGTCTGCTGCGGGCGGCTGGTTAAGCTGTCGTTGTGCGCTTGCATCGATTGAAATGGATGGTACATTATTCTTCGGAATTATAAAATACTTATTGGAATTATTTTTGTACTAGTGAGTATATTTTTGTTTTTTGGGGTGATGGGGTGTTGCTTTTTCGATCGGTGGTAATTGATACGGTATGTGCTCCGTTGATGCTTGTCGGGGGCGGCCCGACAGCCGGTCACTTTCTTTTGCTTCGCCAAAAGAAAGTAACCAAAGAAAAGGCGACCGCAAATGCTGCTGCCCTGCGGGTCCCCAAATTTTCCTACCGCCAGCCGGGTCTGATGACCA
Organism: Glaciimonas sp. GG7; assembly: GCF_052976905.1. Taxonomy (NCBI): domain Bacteria; kingdom Pseudomonadati; phylum Pseudomonadota; class Betaproteobacteria; order Burkholderiales; family Oxalobacteraceae; genus Glaciimonas; species Glaciimonas sp. GG7. The sequence goes on from NZ_JBRIIQ010000075.1 coordinate 13,364, forward strand.
ACTCGCTGCGCTCAAACATGTCATCAGCCTGATCCGTCTGGCGGCAGGAAAATGTGGCAGCGTCATATGACGGGGTACGTCAACTGCCACTTCAACAGCAACGTCAACAACAACTGCAACGTCAAAGGTGGCTGCGCCTGCAAATTCAAAAGCAACTACAACGTCAAAGGTGGCTGCGCCTGCAAGGTCAAAGGCAACTGCAACGTCAAAGGTGGCTGCGCCTGCAAATTCAAAAGCAACTGCAACTGCAACTGCACCTCAGTAGAGGGTATTTAAATTCGGTTTAATTACAGTCACAGCATTTGAATTGAGCGAATTTTTATTTAAATATCGGAGTAAATTTTGCCAATAAATACACGCCGTAACAAAGCCTGGCTCAGCGCTATCTGGATTGAATGCGCAATGCTGAATAGTTAATCGGTGATTGTCGGGGTTGGAGCGTTCATCTCAAAAGTGGTGCATTGCAACGCCATCTCAACAATATTACGAATAATCAATTGCTCCTGATCGGCATTCCATGCAATGACAAATTCCAGTTCTTGCATTACCAGTTCCGGCATCAGCAGAAGCAGTTCAGATCGGGCGATATAGGGGCGGACCAGGATTTCAGGTAACAAGGCAATGCCTGCACCGCTGGCGATGATGGCAATGAGGGCCATGATGTTGTTGCAGGTGCCGATGTTGTCGCTTTCTACGGCTTGCTCGCGTAATACGTTCATCGTCATCGAATGACTGGCTGATGGTTTCGATAAAGACCAGATAGCATGGGCTTCGAGACGCTCGCGGTGGGTGGCGGTGGGTGGGGTTTTGCTGTGTAGTGAGGGTGCCATCATCCAGCACATGCGGACTAGGCCTAACGAAGTTGAGCGGATGTCTGCGCCAGTCGCAGGTGCGGCAAACAGGGCGACGTCTAGCTTGCCCATTTCCAGTTGCTGGCGCATGGAAGTGGTTAAATCGACTTCGATCTGATAGGTCACGTTGGGCATCAACTGCCGTAAGTTGGCGATAAAGGTTGGAAACCAACTCAGTGCGGCGATTTCGCCTGCGCCTATGCGTACTGTGCCGCTGGCAGCTTCGGGGTTGTCCAGGTCGCCTACTACACCGTCAAGACGGCGTAGTAAAGGCTCGACCATCTGCACTAATTCACGCCCTTGAAAAGTGAGTTCCATGCGGCGTCCCTGACGGCGGAATAGTGTCACGCCCAGCGCTGCTTCCATGTCGCGCACGCGCGCTGAGATGGCGGGCGGTGAAGCGTTCATTTTGAGTGCGGCGGCATTAAATGTGCCGAGTCTGGAAATCCAGCATAGGGTTTCGAGATTGAGGAGGGTGACACGTTTGATCGTTTTCATTAGCCCAGATCGCCCCATATGGCGTTCACATCCTGCTGCGCTGCATTGAATGGCAAAGGCAGGGGCAACGCTGTGCAATAGCGTCCTGCATTGAAGATCAACGGCTCGCCATCGTAATAGGAAAGTTTTTTAACCCGTCCTACAAAAAGCACATGATCGCCGCCGTCGATGGTGGTTTCGGTCTGACATTCAAAGCTGGCCAGCACGCCATCGAGTACGGGAGAGCCGCCCAGCCCCTCCTTGAATACCAGTGCCTCAAACTTATTTTCGCGCGGCATCGCAAAACGCTGTGACACATCGGACTGCCCTACGCCCAGCACATTGATCGCAAAATGTCCTGAGGCTAAAAAACCCGGCAACGATAGCGCGCCACGCCGAATGCTCCATAACACCAAAGGCGGATCGAGCGATAAGGCAGAAAAAGAGTTGGCCGTTAAACCTTCCCATTTACCGTCAGGCGTGCGCGTCGTGATGACCGTTACCCCCGTCGGAAAGCGCCCCAGCGCCCTACGTAGCGCACGCGTATCGTGTTCGCCGTCAAGCAACATCTCAGTTTTGTTGGTCATTTTCATGGTCTTCATAGCCCTGCTTTAATCGTAGTCAGAACTTACGCAGACAGTACAAGAGTACGGCCATGAGGTAGTTTTGCGTAAATCCTCAATAAGTCTGATCAGGCTGACGGAATAAACCTTAACCATTCACCAAAGGAAGCACTTTTTCAGCCATCAAGATCATCGAATTACGCGCCAGATCGGGGTCAGTCCAATCCACACCCGCATACAGCAGCGTGCCAAACTGGCCGGTCTGCTCTTTAAAGGCGTGCAATTCATCGGCCACCTTAGCGGGCGAGCCATAAATAACGAGTTGCTTGATGACTTGCTCAAGCGTGACGCTGTCATCTGACATCTTCGGATCGCTCTTAAAAACGCCGAGCGAGCCGCGTCGTTTGAGTTTGTTGAACAGCGAGCGGTAATAGTAGTAATACGGGCCATCCGTCCCCAGCGCATAAGCCTCTGCTGTGGCGTCATCCTTAGCCACAAACACGGTCTTAGCCACGCGCCAGTTAGCAGGATCGGCAGGTCGTCCGACCCGGGCGCAACCTTCGACGTACTTGCCCCAATGGCTCTTGACCCACATCGGCAACAAGAAATTGGCAGAAATAGGATCCCAGCCGCGTGCCGCCGCTTCGGTGATGCCTTGCGAAAAGGGAGCAACCGCTGTTACCACAATCGGTGGATGCGGACGTTGCAATGGCATCGGTATCGTCCCCATGCCGGTGTCGGCGATATAGGTGCGTTCAGTCGAAATGTTCCAGTGCTCACCCTTGATTTGATAAGGCGGCTTGGTGGTCCACAATTGCAGCATCTGATTGATGGCTTCGAGAAACATCGCCGGACGCGGCAAATCGAAATTTCCGTAGACTTCGGCGTCTGAAGGTAATGCGCCCGGGCTAATCCCAAGGATGAAGCGTCCGCCTAGCAGGTGGTCGAGCATCGCGATGTGGCTGGCAAGTGCTGCCGGGTGGTAGTTCGGCATATTGAGTGTGCCGGTGCCGAGTTTCATTTGTTTGGTAGCGTCAACCAGGGTTGCCAGGAATAGCGCTGAAGAGGTGATATTTTCTTCGGGGTCGGTTGCGTGTTCGCCGACGTAGCCTTCTACGAAGCCTAGTTGATCAGCGAGGATGAAAGCTTCACGGTCTTCGCGTAGGGAAACTTGCCAATCTTTACCGATTGGGTGCATGGGCATGGTGAAAAAACCGAGTTTCATCGAATCTCCTATATGTATATTTATTGGGCTTTAGTTCATCTTTTAACACTTTCGAGGGAGTGTAGGGAAACTGATACATAAATAAAAGTCATATGTATTTATGCTGAATGATCATATTTATTGATGTATTAGTGATTGCTGATGTGGATTTTGATGCGATATGCGTCCCGTTGATACTGGCCGGGAGCGGCCATGGCACCACGGAGCAGAAAACTTTTCATTAACGACGACCAAAAAAACCGCTACCGAGTTCAAACCGTTTCAACAATAGAACTCCCCTGAGATATATCAATTTTCCCAATATTAAAATATTCTAAAATAATCATTGCAGGCCTTCATCAGCCCGGTTAGCGCTTGGCTTTGAAATGCAAGCGCTCAATGGATCCCCGCCAAAAGTCAATACTGTTAAGTACATGGTGTCACCTTCAACCATTTTTTGGAGTGCGCGATGAACAAGAAAGCAATGATGCACAGGGCCTATACCAGCTTGATGAGCTTCAGTATTTTCAGTGCCTGCGCTCTCATGGCAATGCCAGCACAAGCGGCGTCACCCGATCTGTCGTTTCTGGGCAGCCCGGCAGCGCTCAGAATGGACCGGCAAACCATCACCATTACCCCAACTACCGGATACATCAATGTCACCTCTGGCGAGACGGTCAATTTCATCGTCGGTGATAAAGCATTTGCCTGGGATTTCGATATTCCAACCAATGTTTTTGTATTCGATTTAAACCGGATTACGCCGCCCGATCTGCTTGATCATCGAGTCAGGGTCTATGTTGCACCCAACCCGACAATGATTCAGTAGCCGTCATGGCGTCGTTTTTTCACCGGCCACAACATACGCAAACAAGGCCGCAATCTCTGTTTGCGACAACACGCTTTTCCAGGGTGGCATGCTGTTTTTGCCATTGCTCACCGAGGTCATAAAGCGCGCCTGCTGCTGGTGCGGAAAGGTGCGCAGATCGAAAAATCCGCCGCCTTGATCGACCATATTTGCGCCATGACAAACGGCGCAATTGGCCGCATATAGCTGAGCGCCCTGCGCAATTTTCTGCGGTGAAAATGGCACCGCTTCCTGCGCCATGGCGGCGCTGCAAGCGGATGCGACCAAGGCCAGAAAAATTATCCGTAAAGTTGGATTCAACATATCACTCCCTTAATCCGGCAGCGCAAAAGTCCAGACAGAGCCGCCTTGCGGAATATTTTTTGCAGCCGGACCAACCCAGCGCTTACCCAAACCACCAAAGCCCGACAGCACAGTGACGTATTGCCGACCATTGAAGGACCAGGTAATCGGACTGGCATTGATGCCGGAACTGGTCTGAAATTGCCATAGGGTCTTGCCGTTATCGGCGTCGAGCGCGATCATTTCTCCGCTGTGGCGACCGGTAAACAGCAGGCCGCTGGCAGTCGCTAGCATCGAACTCCAGTTCGCATGATCGTAAAGCGGGACTTGCCATGTAGAAAGACCCGTCAACGGATCGATGGCCGAGATAAATCCACGCGGTCCGTCAGGCTCGAACGTAAACCTAATATCCTTCACACCCAGCCACCGCATACCCGGCTTGTAAGGCGCGACGGTATCGAGTTTGTAGGAAGAGGACATATGCAGCGTGTTGGCGTATAGCAAGCCAGTGCCAGGATTAAACGCTGCGTGCGACCAGTTTTTGGCACCGATAATACTTGGCCAGATATCGGCAGACTGACCATCGCGCAGGGTCTTGGCGACGCCGGTTTCGACCGGACGACCGCTAACGAGATCGATACGCGAGGCCCAGTTTACTTTTCCATATGGGTTGGCGGCTAGCAACTTACCATCGGCGCGGTCGAGCACATAGGCAAAACCATTGCGGTCTAGCTGCATCATGACATGACGCAGTTTGCCATCGATTTTCAAGTCGCCGAGGATCATTTCGGAGGTCGCGTCAAAGTCAAACATATCGTTGGGCGTGAATTGATAATGCCAGACGATTTCACCGGTTTTGGGCCGCATCGCAATCACGGACGCCGCATACAGGCTATCGCCGCCGCGAGAATTCGGATTCCACGGTGCCGCATTGCCAGTGCCCCAATACACCAAATCGAGTACCGGATCGTAGCTGCCGGTAAGCCAGGTGCTGGCCCCGCCGGTTTTGTAAGAGTCCGGGACCACCCAACTATCGCCGCCTTTTTCATCCGGCGCAGCGGTGGTGTAGCGCCGCCATAATTGTTTGCCTGTTGCCGGATCGTAGCCATCGACAAAGCCGCGTACGCCAAAGTCTGCACCCGAAATACCGGTCATCAATACGCCATTAGCAATCAGTGGCGCGCCGGTAATTGAATAGCCGTCTTTCCAGTCGCTGACCTTGGTTTTCCAGATTTCTTTTCCGGTCTTTTGGTCCAGCGCCACGATGAAGGCATCGAGCGTGCCGCGAAACACCATGCCGTTGTATAAGGCCACGCCTTTGTTGGAGACGCCGCAACAGACCACGCGTGGTGTGTCGGGATCAAAATCAACCGCCGTGCGCCAGAGTTGCTTGCCGCTCAAAGCATCGATAGCGACCGTCCATTTGGCATCGCTGACATACATCACGCCATCCTGCACCATCGGTTGCGCTTGCTCGCCGAAATCGTTTTCCAGACTCAAGGCCCAGACAGGAACCAGTTTTTTGACATTCTGTTTGTTGATTTGCTTCAGGCTGGAAAAGCGCTGCTGGCTATACCCCATGCCATAGGTCAGTACGTTTTCCGGGTGGGCCGCGTCATTGCTTAAATTTTCCAGCGTTTGGGCCTGCAAGGGTAGCGCCGCGCACAACGTCGCTGCATAGATCAGCGAACGTACCGTCTTTGAAAATTGCATTTGGTCTCCTCTATTTATTTTTTTATGTAAAACATGACTAAATTAAACAGACAAATAACGCCGCTTAATATCGTCGTTATCCCGCAATCCTTGCGCTGTATCCGCATACACAATCCGGCCTTTGTCGATGATCGCGACGTTTGTCGCGACATGCAGGCAAAAATGCATGTTTTGCTCGGCCAACAAAATGGTAGTGCCAGTCTTGCGCAGCGC
>NZ_JBRIIQ010000076.1:0-18482 GCF_052976905.1 Glaciimonas sp. GG7
AGAAAGTGACCGGCTGTCGGGCCGCCCCCGACAAGCATCAACGGAGCACATACCGCATCAACAACCAATGACCGAAACCAACCGAAACCAACCGAAACCAACCAAAACCCACCACCATTATTTAAACCAATGATTCCAGATTTCAGCGTATCCACCACTACCCTTAAGTTGATGCATCCAAGTATCCACAAACTCTTTAAACACCACATCCCCCCGCGGCAACATAAACGCTTTTTCAGAAAACTGTAACGGCTGATCCGGATTGATCGCACATAGTTCAGGATGCAATTTCGCCTGCCAAAGTGTCTCGCTGGCATCGGTCACCATGACATCCGCTTTCCCGGCAATGATCTGATCAAAAATGGTGACATTATCGGGATACATAATGAGCCGAGCGTGCTTAAACTGCGCCTTAGCAAAAACCTCGTTAGTCCCACCCGGATTAACAATTGCACGGGTGGATGGAACATCCATCTCCGCCAACGACTGAAATTTCGCCACATCCGCACAACGTGCAATCGCAGACTTTCCATCGACTGTATGCGGCGCAGAAAACGACACTTTTTTTAAGCGATCAAAGTTAACCGATACCCCACCCATCGCAATATCACATTTCTCCAAAAAGTCATTGGTCAATGTAGCCCAACTTGTTTTGACAAATTGCGCAGGAACCCCAATGGCCCGCGCTAACGATTGCGCCAGATCAACATCAATGCCGACAAAGGTCTGATCGGCCTGATACAACGAATAAGGGCGGTAATCACCGGTCATGCAGACCCGCAATTTTCCTGCATGGATGACCTGATCAAGACGCGATACCGAGGCATCCGACTGCGCCAGTGCGGCACCTGAAAATACTATGGCAGCGCAGGCGCCGAGACCATACGACAATAATGTATACATGAATTCTCCGATAAGGTTGGTTGTCCGAATGTAAGGCATTCTGGCAAGTCGATCAACATCAGAGATCGGAGGATGGTTCAGTCCTCCACGACCATCGCCACCATCAACAATTTTTTAATCTCCGGCACACACGACCCACAATTCCCGCCAGCCTTCAGGCAAGCCGTCACCTGCGGCACAGTCGTCAATCCCTGCGCCCGAATCGCGTTGCAAATCGTATTGCGCCCTACCCCAAAACAAGAGCACACAGTCGGGCCGGTATCGGCACCCTTTTCAATCGGCTGTCCGATTAACAAGCCAACGCGATCAGCATCTTCGAGCCGCTCTTTGACAAACAAACTCGCCAACCAGGCACGCGAAGGAAGGTCCGGGCGCGGAGAAATAAATACACAGGTGTCAATCCGATCATCGATCAGATGTGCTGCGCGATACACCCCGGCGGTGGTATCGGCATACTCCAGCCAGTCAGCATCCGGATCGTCGATACCCAATAGCGACCGCACCCATTTGCCATGATCAGCGATCACGTTCCGACCGGCCAGTTCGTAGCGGGTAAAGGTACGGCCAGCAATCCGCGTCCAATGCGACACGCCATCGAGCGCGACCTCCTCGCGACTGAGCACAAAACCGTGCCACGCGACCGGAAAATCTTCCACGCAGACCGGCGTATGTTTGAATTCCGGCTCGCCCGAAATCGGGTCCACCACAGGATTGACCACCGCGCCTATGCGTGCGTCAGAGGCTGATTGATTGCTCCAATGTATCGGCACAAAAATACTGCCACGCGCAATCCCGCCGCCGTGCTGGACGCGCGCGACCATCGCGCCCCACCTGGAGGAAACACGCGCCAGATTGCCTTCGCGCACGCCGTATAACAGCGCGTCTTGCGGATGCATATCGATGAAAGATTCCGGCACGTGATCGGCTAATTTTGCGGACTTTCCGGTACGCGTCATGGTGTGCCATTGATCACGTACGCGTCCGGTATTTAAGGCTAATGGATAGTCTTCATCGGTGGCGTGCATGGGCGCTCTGGGCGGCGTGGCGATGAAGCGGGCTTTGCCGTCGGGATGCGAGTAACGGTGATCGGTGAAGAGACGTTTTGTCGCGCTGAGATTGCCATCGACGTCCCGCACAACCGGCCATTGAATCGGCTCCAAAGCGTCGAATTGCTGCTTATTCATACTGGTCAGGCCAGCCAGATTAAAGAGACGCAGAGCGTGTTCACCGACGCCATTATTGAATGTACTTAAGCGTGCATGCTCATCAAATATTGCATGCACATTCGTAAAATCAAAACCGTTGAATCCCATCCGTTGCGCCACGTCGCACAAGATTTTCCAATCGGGTCGTGCTTCACCGGGAGCGGCCAAAAATCCGCGTTGACGCGAAATACAGCGCTCAGAATTGGTGACCGTGCCGTCTTTTTCGCCCCAGCCTGACGCTGGTAAAAGTACGTCGGCAAGCACGTTGGTGTCGGTTTTTTCGATGATGTCGGAGACGACGACTAACGCGCATTTTTCCAGAGCGCGTTGGACCTGATTGGCGTCCGGAAAACTGACCATCGGATTGGTCGCAATGATCCAGACCGCCTTGACGCGCCCTTGTTCGATGGCTTGAAACAGATCGACGGCTTTGAGGCCGGGCTTGTCGGCAATGGTGGGCGAGTCCCAGAATGTCTGCACCGTTTGTCGATGCGTTGGGTTGTCCAGATCCATGTGCGCCGCCAACATATTGGCGAGACCGCCGACTTCGCGTCCGCCCATGGCATTGGGCTGGCCGGTGATGGAAAACGGTCCCATGCCGGGTTGGCCGATGCGCCCGCCGATTAAGTGGCAATTGATGATGCTGTTGACTTTGTCAGTGCCGGAGGACGATTGATTGACGCCTTGCGAAAACGCGGTAATGACTTTTTTAGTCGTAGCAAATAACTGATAAAACGTCAGCAAATCTTGTGGATCGATTTTGCAGATTTTGGCGACAGTAGCCAGATCGGCGCTGCTGACTTCGGCAGCAGCAAGGGCGGCGTCAAGGCCGTTGGTATGCGCGGCGACAAAGCCGGTATCGATGGCAGCGTTGTGCGCCAGATAGTGCAGCAAGCCGTTGAATAGCCAGACGTCGGTGCCGGGTTTGATCGGTAAGTGTAAATCGGCCAGTTCGCAGGTGGCGGTGCGGCGTGGATCGATGACGATGATCCTGGTCTCGGGCCGGGTTTCTTTGATCTTGGTGATGCGCTGAAACAGGATCGGATGACACCATGCGGTGTTGGAGCCGACCAATACCACCAGATCGGCGAGTTCTAAATCTTCATAACAAATCGGGACGATATCTTCACCAAACGCACGCTTGTGTCCAGCCACTGCGGACGACATGCACAGGCGCGAATTGGTGTCGATATTGGCGCTGCCGATGTAGCCCTTCATGAGCTTGTTGGCGATGTAATAGTCTTCGGTCAGCAGCTGGCCGGAGACGTAAAACGCTACAGCATCGGGACCGTGACGGGCGATGATATCGGCAAAACCGTACGCGACTTTATCGATAGCAGCATCCCAGCTTGCCGCTTGCAAAGTATTGCTGACGGCGTCGCGTATTTTGGGTTGCAGCAGGCGACCATCGAGGGCAATGGTTTCGTCCAGGGCTGAGCCTTTGACGCACAGGCGGCCGAAATTAGCGGGATGATGTTTATCACCGGCAACACTAATCTTTCCATCGGCGAGCACACTGGCGGCGACACCGCAACCAACGCCGCAATAGGGGCAGGTCGTCAATACGCTGGCAGAAGCGAGGGGCGGTTGGACAAGGTTCAATTGTGCATCTTCACTAAATAGTCAATGCGCGGCTTGCGCACAAATCGCCTGACCGAATAGCAGTCGGTTACGCAGCGCGGAAATATTGGTTTTGTTTTGGATCAGATCGAAGTACCACGGGCCATCTTTGACGTCACCATACAGCACCGCGCCGACGATGTAATTGTCTTTGAGTACCAGTCGTTTATAGATGCTGCGACGCGGGTCGCGCAGGACCAGATCTTCGGTGCCATCGTCGCCGATAAAGTCGCCAGCGGAATACAGATCGACGCCGGTCACTTTGAGCTTGGTGGCGGTGGCTTGCTGAACATAACGACGATGCCCGGCCCCGGCCAGATGTGCGCCGCAGACCCGGGCCTGATCCCAGATCGGGGCGACTAAACCGAAGGTTGCTGAGCGGTGTTGCACGCATTCGCCGACCGCATAAATACGGGGATCGTAGGTTTGCAAGGTGTCGTCAACCACAATCGCCCGTTCGCAATGCAGATGGGCTTTTTTGTGCCAGGGCGATATTCGGACGCACGCCAACGGCCATCACGACCAGATCGGCGGGGATGTCGGAGCCATCTTTCAAGCGCACCGCCGTGACGCGATCGATACCGATGATTTCAGCGGTGTGGGCATTGAGTAAAAATTTAAAGCCTTTTTGTTCTAAGGATTTTTTTAGCAGCGCCGACGCGGGCTTGTCCAATTGTTGATTCATCAAACTGTCGCTGACGTGCACAACCGTGACATCCATGCCTTGACGCAGCAATCCGTTGGCCGCTTCCAGTCCTAATAAACCGCCACCGATAATGACCGCGTGGCGATGATCGCGGGCGGCGTTGAGCATGGTTTCGACATCTTGAATATCGCGGAAGGCAATCACGCCGGGCAATTGATGTCCGGGTACGGGAATGATGAATGGCGTAGAACCGGTGGCCAGCAACAGGCGGTCATAGCCGATCTCGATCCCGGCGCGTGAACGTACAATGCGGCGGCGGCGATCGATCGCATCAATCGGGTCGCCAGCATGCAGGGTGATGTTGTGTTGCGCATACCACTCGCGGGTATGCAGCATGATGTCCTGAACGGTTTTTTCACCGGCCAGTACGGGCGACAATAAAATGCGATTGTAGTTGCCGTGCGGCTCGGCACCGAAGACGGTGATGTCGTATAAATCGGGGGCGAGCTTTTGTAACTCCTCGACCGTGCGCATGCCCGCCATGCCGTTGCCGATCACAACGAGCGACGGTTTTGCGCCTTGCACATGCTTAACCAACTTGATGCTCATGCACCTACCCACACCTTACCGTCAGCGATGCGGGCAGGATAAATATTCACAGCATGCTCTGGCGCTTCAAGGCATTCGCCGGTTTGCAAATCGAAATGCTGTTTGTACATCGGCGAGGCGACGACGATGCGCTCGCCCAGATTGCCGACCAGTCCGCGCGACAAAATGGCGGCCTGCGAATTGGGGTCAAAGTTATCAATCGCAAATACGCGCTGCTCGCCGTCGTTGACGTGGAAGACTGCGACTTGCGTGCCATTGATGAGTGCACACACGCCGGTGTTGGGGACGATTTCATCGAGATTGCAGATAGAAATCCAGTGTTCGGGTTGGCTATCGTTATGCATTTTTTTCTCGTTTCACAGCGTGTTGATATTAAAATTCAAAAATTCCGATCGTCCTGAGTAGCGCAGCGTATCGAAGGATACGGCACTTCGTGCTTACTCAGTCCGAACGGGCTTAGTCGTGCTCACAAACTTTATATGTCAATACCTCTTAAGCCGCGCTGACCAAAACCGGAATCGCACGCAGCGTTTTTTCCGCCACCGTGGCCGGACGAATCTGGCCGCGATCTTCCATGAAGACAACGTTCTGATCGGCTTGATCGGTGTTGACGAAATGGCGGAAGCGTTTGCGGGTCTCGGGATCGGTGACGGCTTTTTTCCATTCGCATTCGTAGGTATCGACGACTTGCTGCATTTCACTTTCCAGCTCAGTGGCGATGTGCAGTTTGTCGTTTAAGACGACTTCTTTCAGGTAGTCCAGACCGCCTTCCAGATTGTCGCGCCAGACACTGGTGCGTTGCAGTCTGTCGGCGGTGCGCACGTAGAACATCAGGAAGCGGTCGATCATCTGTACCAGCGTGGCTTTATCCAGATCGGAGGCGAGCAATTCGGCGTGGCGTGGCTTCATGCCGCCGTTGCCGCAGACGTAGAGATTCCAGCCTTTTTCGGTGGCGATGATGCCGACGTCTTTGCTTTGCGCTTCGGCGCATTCACGGGTGCAGCCGGAGACGCCGAATTTGATTTTATGCGGCGTGCGCAGGCCTTTGTAGCGATTCTCCAGTTCAATGGCGAGGCCCATACTGTCGTCCACGCCGTAGCGGCACCAGGTCGATCCTACGCAGGATTTGACGGTGCGTAGCGACTTGCCGTAGGCGTGGCCGGATTCAAACCCGGCGGCGATCAATTCTTCCCAGATTGGTGGCAATTGTTCGACCCGTGCGCCGAACAAATCGATGCGCTGACCGCCTGTGACTTTGGTGTACAAACCGTATTTTTTGGCGACCTGACCGACGGCGATTAAACCGTCTGGCGTGACCTCGCCACCGGCCATGCGCGGGACGACCGAATAGGTGCCGTCTTTTTGAATATTACCGAGGAAATAATCGTTGGAATCTTGCAAGCTGGCGTGTTCTTTTTTGAGCACAAAATCGTTCCAGCAAGAAGCCAGAATGCTGGCGGCGACCGGCTTGCAGACATCACAGCCGAGGCCTTTGCCGTGTTGCGTGAGCAAGGCGTCGAAGGATTTGATATTGCCGACGCGGACCAGGTGATAGATCTCTTGCCGTGAGTAGGGAAAATGTTCGCAGACATGATTGTTGACGGCCATGCCTTGCTTTTTCATTTCCGACTTCATGATCTGCGTGACGAGGGCTACGCAACCGCCGCAGGAAGAACCGGCTTTGGTGCAGCTTTTTACCGCGCCAATACTGGTTGCGCCGCCGCAGACTGCTGCGCAAATAGCGCCTTTAGAGACGTCATTGCAGGAGCAAATTTGCGCCGCGTCCGGCAGCGCATCGACGCCGAGACCGGGCCGTGCATTGCCGTCGGCTTGCGGCAGAATCAGGAACTCTGGGGACGCTGGCAATTCGATCCGGTTGAGCATCATTTGCAGCAGCGTGCCGTACTCGCTGGCGTCGCCGACCATGACGCCGCCGAGTAAATATTTGCCGCAATCGGAGACGACAATTTTCTTGTAAATCTGTTTGCGCTCGTCGGTGAAATGATACGAACGACTGCCCGGCGCGTTCCCGTGCGGGTCACCAATGCTGGCGACATCGACGCCCATGAGCTTGAGTTTGGTGCTCATGTCGGCACCGTTAAACTCGCCGCTTTCGCCGAGTAAATGTTTGGCGGCGATACGGGCCATGTCGTAGCCGGGGGCGACTAAGCCGAAGGTTTTACCTTGCCAGAGCGCGCATTCGCCAATGGCGTAAATGTCGGGATCGTTGGTTAAGCAACTGTTGTCGATGACGATGCCGCCGCGCTCGCCGACGGTGATGTCGCTGCAGCGGGCGATCTCGTCACGCGGACGGATACCGGCGGAGAAGACGATCATATCGGTGTCGAGATGGCTGCCGTCGGAGAAGTTCATGCGGTGCGTGCCGGTCTCGCCATCGACGATCTCAAGGGTGTTCTTTTGGGTGTGGGCGGTGACGCCAAGGTCTTCAATTTTTTGGCGTAAAACACGTCCGCCGCCCTCGTCCACTTGTACCGCCATCAGGCGCGGTGAAAACTCGACGACGTGGGTTTGGAGCTGCATGTCGCGCAGGGCTTTGGCGCATTCCAGACCGAGCAAACCGCCGCCGATGACGACGCCGGTTTTGGAGCGACGACCGCATTCCAGCATGGCTTCCAAGTCTTCTATCGTGCGATAGACGAAGCAATCTTTGCGGTCTTTCCCGGGAACCGGTGGCACAAACGGATAGGAGCCGGTGGCAATGACGAGTTTGTCGTAGGAGAGTGTTTCTCCGGTGCTGACGGTGACAGTTTTGGCGGCGCGATCGATGACGCTGGCTTTGGCATTGAGCTTGAGCAGGATGTTGTCGCGCTCAAAGAATCCGGCTGGGACGAGCGATAAGTCTTCGGCTGATTTACCGGCGAAAAACTCGGATAAATGCACACGGTCGTAGGCCGGACGCGACTCTTCGCACAGGACCGTGACTTCCAGATGGGGCGCTGCGCTGTCGGCTAAGCTTTCCAGAAATTTGTGGCCCACCATGCCGTGACCGATGACGATGATTTTCATGATTGATGTCCTTTAAGCGGGATTGGCAAGCAATTGCTCATCGGCTTTGTGTGCGGCGCTAAATCGCACTGCAATCGCACACAATGCGGAGATGGTGACCAAAATACCTAGCCAGCTCAGGGTGTGTTGCACGTCGCCCAAACCCTTCATCAAGAAACCCGCCAGTACCGCGCCGACATTACCGCCGGCACCGATGATGCCGGCCACGCCGCCTAGCGCTTTACGATCGATAAAGGGGACTAAAGCGTAGGTCGCGCCGCAAGCCATGTGCGTGAATAGGCCGAAGGTCAGCATGGCGACGATGGCTAGCGTGACGCTATTGGCGTGGGCAAACCAGAGCAGGCCCAGACCTTCACCTATCATCATCGCAAATAGCAAAGTGGCGCGGGTATTCAAATCGCCGCGCAGTGCGACTTTGTCCGATACCCAGCCGCCCAGAGCGCGGGCAAACAGGGCTAACAAGCCGAAGCTGGCAGCGGCCAAGCCGGCGGTTTTCAGGGACAAGCCGAAATGGTCGACGTAATAAATGGCAGCAATGTTGTGAATAAAAATTTCTACGCCGAAACATGCGCCGTAGGTGACGAATAACAACCAGACGCGGTAGTTGACGCTGGCAGCACGAAAGCTGTCCCAGCCGCCTTTTTTGCCTTCGATAGTGATGCCTTGGGCGCGTAATTCGGCGTAATTACCGGCGGGACAATCTTGTGTAAATTTCCAGTAAACAATGCCCATGATGACCATCAACACGCCCGGCACCAACAGGGCCAGACGCCATCCCATGCTTTCACTGATGCCCAGCATGACAACGGCGGTGAGTAACAACGGCATGAGCGCTTGCGCAGCACCACCGCCGACATTGCCCCAGCCAGCAGCGGTCGCGTTGGCGGTACCGACGATGTTGGGGGCGAACATGACGGAGGTGTGATATTGGGTAATCACAAAACTGGCACCGACGGCACCGATACATAAACGAAAGAATAAAAAGCTTTCGTAGCTTTGCGAGAAGGCCACGCCGAAGACGGGAATTGCCCCCAGCAGCAGCAAGCCGGTATAGGTTTTACGCGGGCCGAATCGGTCGCACATCGGACCGATGATGAGTCGGACCAAAATGGTGACGGCGACAGCGGCGATATTGATATTGGCGATTTGGCCGATGGTCAGGCCGAATTGACCTTTGATGACGGGCATCAGGGGCGCGCAGGCAAACCAGGCAAAAAAGCAGGCAAAGAAGGCCATCCAGGTCAGGTGAAAAGCGCGCATTTGCGGCGTGCTGAAACTGAAGAGTTTGATGGCGGTGGCCTTGGTGGCTGTTGTGGCGGTATTAACCGTATTAGCGTTGCTAGTCATGATCTTTTTTTATCCCATAAAAACAAAAAAGCGCCCACTGAATCCTGGTAAAAATACCGTGTTCAGTGGACGCCGTTGTCCGGGCAGATCCTTCGTTAGATCTGCGTTATGTTGTAACTGCAATGTGTCACTGCGCTATGTCGTGAATTACGCGAAGTAACCACCAATTGCGCAGTGCAGTCATTACGGAATCATCTTTGACTCTGTTGAAAATGATTTAGCAAAATCTGTGCCATAGGTTGGGATGGGGGGATTGCGTCGGTATGTGCGTTGACCGGCAAGGTGACGATGAAAGGATCACCCAGGTAATGCGCGTTTTTATAACGCAGCGCATTTAAATGGTGCGATCTTCGCTATCTTTTGGGGAGGGATAAAGAAAATTGGCCGTCTATACGACGGCCAAGGGGGGAGAAAAGTAATAAGCAGAAGTAATAAGCAGAAGTATTAAGCAGACTATTAAGCCGATTTCTGTCGGCGCACTTTGTTTGTCGCCACGCCAGCTAATGAGGACTGCTCAGCAAATGCCGCCATCACCGAATTGCTAAAAAATTCCACGGCTTGCTGCAATGGCGTCTGTAATTTGGATTGGATGGCCCAAATGTCGAGCATAGGTTTGAAGTCGCTAATAGAAACAATATCGAGTTGATCCCGATGTTTGCTACGCTCAACTTGTTCCCATGGCATCAGGCACAAACCTAAACCGGCCGCTGCCAGACCTAGTTGGAGGTCGGCGCTAAAGGATTCGAGAGCGATCTTAAAGGAGAGTCCTTGTTCGGACAGCGCACGTTGCAAGACACTGCGAAAACCGCAACCATCAGGGCTTAATACCCAACCAATATCATGACAATCCCGTAGTTTGTAGCTGCGTTTAGTCATCAATCCTTTTGCCGCTACGACGACCAATTCAACCCGCCCCAAAGTGCGGCCGCTGACATTGTCTGGCAACACTTTCGTGGCGGGAAACAGGGCTACCGCAGCGTCCAGATCACCGTTCGCCACTTTGGTCACTAGTTGGGTTCCCCAACCGGTGGTGACTTGGGTGCGCAGATCAGGATAAGACGCCGTCAGGTCTCTGAGGCCATCAAGCAGCACGACCTCGCCGATGGTTTGGACCACGCCCAGACGGAAAGTACCGGCTGGCGCGCCATCGGCACCCACCATATCGCGTAACTCATCGACTTCGCGCAGGACGATACGACACTGTTCGTAGACGACTTTCCCCATCGGATTGGGACGCGGCGGTTTGGTGGTGCGATCGAGAAGCTCGATCCCAAGCTCTTCTTCAAAATTTTGCACGCGGCGGGTAATGGCCGACTGGGTTAGTTGTAACGCTTCTGCGGCCAGACTGATGGATTGGCATCGTACGGTGGCGACAAAGGCATCTATATCATCTATTTTCATGAGAAATTGGCATAAGCCTTAGGAATATTTATCCAGATTTTAATAGGAACACGCCATTCGCGAAAGGTGACTAAATAACTAAGTTTTAGACAAATAATTAGATTCTGATCATTTTTCTCATTTTTATGAGACCTTTCAGATTGCCGATATTCCCGTTGTTAAGTTGAAAATGCTGTTTAATTCATCTCCAGGTCTTCATTAGCCCGGGCAGGCTGCTTTTCTAT
Source organism: Glaciimonas sp. GG7 (assembly GCF_052976905.1). Taxonomy (NCBI): domain Bacteria; kingdom Pseudomonadati; phylum Pseudomonadota; class Betaproteobacteria; order Burkholderiales; family Oxalobacteraceae; genus Glaciimonas; species Glaciimonas sp. GG7. Next base: position 10,983 of record NZ_JBRIIQ010000076.1, read on the forward strand.
GTTGCAGCGCCTCAAGACAGATACGTGAAAATCGTGGTGACAACATTTATCCTTATATTTTAGAGGAAAGACTCTTTTATTTAGACGAACTTCTTGCCATTGCGTTCAATTTGATAACAAGATTAATTCGAAAGACGCGTCCTTTGGTAGAAAGTAACAAAAGCTTACGCATTGCACTCTGGTGATGTCGATTAAAATGCGTACCCGATCAGTCGGGTCTTACGCTAAATAAGACGAACGCTATTTTTTATACTTTCTTCGATACAGCAAACCAACGATGACATCCTTTGCCAACGCAACGCCCGATTGTTGTCAAATCACGACGACTCCCAGCGCAATCCCCAAACAGGCGGTGGACGTTGCGGAACAAAACTTGCGCGATATTTTGTCGATGTCGATTGAACATGCAGCGCCGCATGCCGCCGTGGTGGTGTTCGATGCCCGTTGCGATCTTGCAACTACCCTCACTGAAGCCTACCGACGCTGTCTTCCTGAGGCGCAGTTCATTGATTTTGATGCGGTGTCGCCGGAAATGGTGCTGGCCGCGTTTGCTCCGCTTGCACCTGGCGACCTGGTGATTTTGATTCAATCCGGCAACTTTCGACTGGAAGCTTTCCGCTTGCGGGTTGAGCTTTTTAAGCGCGCCCTGAAAGTGATAGAACACCCGCATCTCTCTCGCATGCCGGGAGTGCAAGCGCTGTATTACATCGACGCGCTGGCGTATGACCCGACGTATTACCGCAAGGTCGGCTATGCACTCAAGGCACGCATTGATCGCGCTCAGTCTGGCGTGATCGATAGCGATGGCGAGCGGCTGGTGTTCGGGTCCCCTTTCGAGTCGGCAAAACTGAACATCGGCGACTATAGCGGGATGACTAACGTGGGCGGTCAGTTTCCCATCGGCGAGGTGTTTACCGAAGCGCAGGATCTGGAGGCGGTCAACGGGCGGGTGCGTATTTTTGTGTTTGGCGATACGACTTTCCATGTCAATCAACCGGACCAACCGATCACCCTCGTCATCACCAAAGGCTGCGTCACAGATGTCATCGATTCGACGCCCGATTTCGATCAGGTGCTGTCCAAGATTCGGGCTGATGAAGGCTGTGTGCGGCTGCGCGAACTTGGCTTTGGCATGAATCGGGCATTTTCCAGAGACCGCATGGTCAGCGATATCGGCAGCTACGAGCGTATGTGCGGTATACATTTGTCGCTGGGTGCCAAGCATGGCGTCTACAACAAGGCGACGATCAAGCGTGCAGAGGCGCGCTATCACATTGATGTCTTTGCGGTCACTGCTACTGTCAGCCTGGATGACGATGTTGTGTATCGCGATGGTGCGTGGCTGGTTTGAAGGAAGAGAAATCGGATGTTTTGGGATGTTTTAAATAGGATTTCTCGTCTTAGCAGCCTGCATAAACCAATTTTTGAGTCATCTGCTTGCCGATAACCGTCCGGTTTGGCATTTTTTTTGCTTTCTAGTGTGAATTTGGTAAGATCATTCATTCTAAAAATGGCGTGTATACCATGCTGCACAAACCAGCCACAAACCATACTGATTCCTAACCCCTGCGCATCGCCAGCAACCATCGGTTGCTCTCTGGTTCGTATTCAATCTGTTGCTTTATGCCAAACAATAAGACACGCAAGCCAATTGAAATAAAGATAGCAACGGTCGTGGCGGTGTCAGCCATTCTCAATGAGACAGATTTAGCCATCCTCGATACCGCGTTGAAACAAATGACCGGCGGCATGACAGATTTTTTTGACAATGAATTTACGGTCATCGATATCGCCGCGCTGGGGACGGAGTCCCATCAGATTGATTGGCCCGCCCTCGTTAGCTTACTGAAAACGTATCAATTAAACGCCGTTGCGGTGCGCAATGCCCCAGAAGAGATCCATCAGACCATCGTCACCCACGGTCTGAGTATCGATACGGTGACGGCGGCAAGAGCTGAGCCGGTCCCATCCGACGACCCTCTTCCCCTCGTTGCACCGGCACCGGCGCCGATTCCGGTGCCGCCCACGTCTCCCCGCGCCATGATCGTCGATACGCCAGTGCGCGCAGGCCAGCGGATTTACGCACGCGGAACCGATCTGATCATCACAGCAATGGTCAACAATGGCGCCGAAATCATCGCCGATGGCAGTATTCATGTGTACGCACCGCTACGCGGTCGGGCCTTAGCCGGTGCCAGTGGCGATACGCAAGCCCGGATTTTTGCCGTCAACATGGAGCCCGAATTGGTCTCCATCGCTGGCGTGTATCGGACCTTTGAAAATGGCTTCACGTCAGAGGTAAAAGGTCAGGCGGCACAAATTCGGTTAGTTGGCGACCGGATTGACGTAATATCGCTCAATTCTTCTTCCCGACCATAAATATTTAGTATCCATTTTTAGTATTTCACCAGGAGTTTTTGTGGCAAAAATTATCGTTGTAACATCTGGTAAAGGCGGTGTCGGCAAGACGACTTCCAGCGCCAGCTTCGCGTCAGGCTTAGCTATGCGCGGCCATAAGACCGCCGTATTGGATTTTGATGTCGGCCTGCGTAATCTCGATCTGATCATGGGTTGCGAGCGACGCGTCGTGTATGACCTGATCAACGTGGTCAATAACGAAGCGACTCTCAAACAGGCGCTGATCAAGGATAAACATTGCGACAACCTGTTTATCCTTCCTGCATCGCAAACCCGGGATAAAGACGCGCTGACCGAAGAAGGCGTGGAGCGGGTCTTGAATGATCTGGTGAAAATGGATTTCGAATTCATTATCTGCGACTCGCCAGCGGGTATCGAACGCGGCGCGGTCATGGCGCTGACATTTGCCGATGAAGCGGTGATCGTGACCAATCCCGAAGTGTCGTCAGTACGCGACTCTGACCGTATTCTTGGCATCATCCAGGCCAAGTCGCGTCGCGCCCAAAACGGTGGAGAGCCGGTCAAAGAACATCTGCTAATCACCCGCTACTCACCAAAACGGGTGGATGCTGGCGAAATGCTGTCATATACCGACGTTCAGGATATTTTGCGCATTCCGCTCGTGGGGATCATTCCTGAGTCAGAAACCGTCCTGCATGCGTCAAACCAGGGCAATCCTGCCATCCATATGACCGGTAGCGACGTCGCGTTGGCTTACGAAGATGTCGTCTCGCGATTCCTCGGTGAAGACGTGCCGTTGCGCTTTGCCACTTATCAAAAACCAGGTTTGCTTTCGCGCATTTTTGGAGGGAAGTAACGATGGCTTTGCTCTCATTCTTATTTACCAAACAACCGAAAAGCGCCTCGGCAGCCAAGGAACGTCTGCAAATTATCATCGCGCGTGAACGTAGCGGCCGCCAAGGCCCCGACTTTCTGCCCGCGTTACACAAAGAATTGCTTGAGGTGATTTCGAAATATACAAAAGTCAGCGCCGGCGACATTAAAATTTCACTTGATCGCCAGGGCGATCTGGAAATTTTAGATGTCAATGTTGTGTTGCCGGATATTTAATGCATTCAGCACGACGTAATAACGCCATCTAAGACTAAGCAGATATAAACACCCGTCTGTGAACGCTCATACTGCTCCCCGCCCGGTTGCTTCCCTCAGTCTGTTTTATGAGGCAAACCGGGTGTGCTGGAAACATGCTGATCATCATCAGCAATACAAAACTACCGTCCTATCGCAAAACAATATCAATAAACCATATTTATTCATGGCTATCGGAGTGTTACCGTAACACTCTGTATTGAGCGTGTATAAGTGATAGCATAATATTATTACAATAAAATTCGCATTGGTTATGAGGGAGACTTGAAAGTCGTCTGCTTGCTTACCGAGCATCACCGATGAACATCGGCACTTGACACGGCTACAACAATTAACAATAAGACATGAAAATTGCCATCCTTGACGCTGATCTAAAGCAAACAGATTTGATTTGTCAGGTACTGACCAATAGTGGCCACACCTGTCTTCCATTCCGAATCGGCAATGAACTTCTGATGCAGTTGCGCCGGGAAAATGTCGACATGCTTATTCTGGATTGGCAGCTCGCCGATCATAGCGGCCCCGAAGTCCTGCGCTGGATAAGAGAGAATGCGCCGCCGATGCTGCCGGTTCTGTTTATCACCAGCCGCTCCGGCGAAGACGACATTATCGCGGGTATGGCCGCTGGCGCTAACGAATATATGATCAAGCCGATACGCCGCATTGAATTGGCGACAAGGGTGCAAGCATTGTTACGGCGCGCCTACCCGACTCAAACGGCTAGTGAGCAAATTACATTCGGCAATTATGTCTTTGAAATCCGCGCCGCACGCCTGACCCGAGCAGCGGTGCAGATCGATATTACGCAGAAAGAGTTCGATCTGGCGCTATTGTTTTTCCGCAATCTGGGCCGTCCGCTTTCACGCGCTTACATTCTCGAAGCAGTCTGGGCACGCGACATTGATATCCCTTCGCGAACGATGGATACCCACGTTTCGCGGGTGCGCAGTAAGTTGCAATTACGACCGGAAAATGGCTTTCGGCTTGCGCCTGTGTATAGCTATGGATATCGGCTGGAGCAATTTTAGGGATGAGCCGCCTGTGCCGCCCACTCCAAAGTCTCGATCAACATAGCTCACCGAAGACGTGATTCACGTCTCCATGACGATGTTCGTCATGAATAATGCTCGTCCTGAATGTGATTGACTGAATCGATCAAATTTTGGCATTTTTAGGTGCTCAGCCTGAAATAATAAACTTTCCCCTTTCGTACATTCAATAATATTGCAAAAATTACATATGCAAGTTATTCGAGTCGACTGTAGTTTCACCCGCTTATTCATCAGCCACTAAAAAATTAATCCGACAACACCGAGCATTATCAATATTGATAATCGATTCAGGACTAATTTTCTATTTAACCCGAATATCATCATATTTCCTCACTATTTCATCATGAATAAAATCGCCATAAAATATATATTTTTATGGCTTACTCGTTCATGAAGTATCTTCGCTAAGCAATAACAAGTGATGAATTTTCAAAAAAATTTATCGTCTTATATTTTAATCTATAAATATTTTACCAACTAATTTGAAATGAAAATAAAACACTACATCTCCGCATTAGCAATATCTCTATTTAGCACTGCATTACAGGCACACACCGATTCTGCATATTCTCACAATGCATCAGATGGATTTACAAAAAAAGAAAGATGGATGGAATCTATCAGAGATGACGTCAAATTAAGCGAATTAGCTCTGCCAGGGACGCATGATTCAGGTACCTTCAAATTAAGCAACATTCACCACTTAGCAAAAACGCAGTCATTAAATTTTAAAGAACAACTAGAATATGGCATTAGGGTTTTTGATATTCGTGTCAGGCATACAAGCAATAGATTTGCCTTGCATCATGGAGTGAAGTATTTAGATGTAATGTTTGGCGATACGCTACTAGCCGTAAGTAATTTTTTAGATAAAAATCCTACAGAAACAGTCCTGATCAGAGTAAAAACCGAACATGACAACGAGGCCAATGGGTACATCAATAAAACCAATACAAGATCTCCAGAAGAGACATTTAAATATTACTTAAATATTTTTCGCAAACATCATTTAAATACAAATCGTGAAAACATAACGTTAGGAGAGGCCCGAGGGAAATATATAATATTAGGAAATGGTGGCCCCTTCGAAAAACATGGCATTCTTTATCATAATTTACTGAGTCAAGACTACTATGATTTAAAAACAAATTGGGATTTGTATGACAAATGGATAAAAGTCAAAAACCATTTATGGGAAGCCACTAAAGGTGATGAAAATAGAATTTATGTTAATTATTTATCCGCCGCAGGTGGTATATTCCCGTACTTCGTTGCGAGTGGGCATTCATCACCTGGAACATCGGCACCAAGATTAGCGACCGGATTAACTACTCCCGGGTGGTCTGATTCATATCCAGACTTTCCACGCGTAGACTGTATTTGGGTAATATGCACGATCGCATTTGAGGGAACAAATATACTTACCCGAAACACTATATCGACTATTAATATTATTAGTGAGATAGAATCCTTTGCCTCTCTTTTTGGGATAAAAAGAAGCGTCGGAATTATCATGGCAGACTTTCCTGGCGAATCATTAATTAGCAATATTATTACCAATAATAAATTAACTGGAAAAATGATTAGTAAGTCTGGCAGAAGCATCGAAGCTGATAATGCACAAGAAATATTACTACAACAAAATAACACTCTGAATATATTGGAGCAGGACAATCCTGATCTTCATGAAAAATTGATGGAACAATTCATCGCCACCCAACCCTGATGAATAAACGTCATCCAATAATGGCTTTTTGTAACACGCAAGTCGTTTTATCCAGCCTCTTTGTATCCCCAAAGAAAAAATCTCTGCATTACAAAGAATAAATTCTCCAGACTCCGGCGTGCTTTCATGACGTCGGATCTGCCGCTCTGCTGATCGATATCCATACCAACCCCTATTTTCGATATCCCGAAGGATAGGTTGCGTCCGCGAATTACATTACCAAAAAATGAAATACAGTTGAGTATTTTGTTGCTTATATCCGTATCCATAAAATAACACAGCGTAGAAATCCAATATAGAAATATAGAAATACGTTTCATAAGAATTTCATCAAGAATGAAATCACACTAAAGCGCAATCTCTCACCTTCAATACTTAAAGAAATATCTGCACACGGTAGTATTTTTCTCGTTCTCATTAAGTATGAATTTTTTACAATTCAATTTTTTAATAAGGAGATGGCTTATCTAATACCAATTTTTTTCACAATCCATCATTTAACAAATTAACGAAAGAAACAATCATGAAGAAAAAAATCATTCCCTTTATTCTCGCAATCGCAACCCTCTCTATTTCTCAGTATGCATCTGCCAGCACTCTGCTTCGTCTTTGCCAGGAAGCCAGAACATCTCTCCATGACGATTTCAAGATAGTCGAATCTGGCACCCGTGGAACTGGCAGCAACATGTACAACTACATTAAAAGTGATGTGGGCGTGACATATAAAATCCCATCTATACAAGGCTCTGAAGCAGATCGACCTAAACCTATAGGAAATATCTCAAACACCACAGAACTCATTACTGCGATCAATGCGATGGTCGCCTGGAGACAGACACAACAATTGGATCATCTGGCAGAAATGATGCAACAAACGGCAAAACAGGCAATCGCAAATGGATATACGGTTTCTCTATGTATAGACACCACGAGTGAAGTCGCCGCTGACCAGCTATACACGGCTAAGGTAATTCAAATGTCCAACAATTAATTACACACCTCCGTTGATGTTTCCCGTTTCAGACGACATCAGACTGATGTCATTTTGAAAATCTTATAAAACCAATCGAAGCCGGGATAAACAGCTGAAAGTGTAATGAAAAAAGCGATTGAGGTAGCGATCAGAGAACCTGAGTCCTATCCGTCCTTCCATTTAATTAACGAAAGAAACAATCATGAAGAAAAAAACCATTC
>NZ_JBRIIQ010000077.1:0-18424 GCF_052976905.1 Glaciimonas sp. GG7
ATCTCGGCAACAACGGGGACCCGGCCCGTGTCGAGTTCTCCATCAGTTTGAAATGTACCGACGACAGCGTGCTTCATTCACTGCAAAACCTCGGCAATATCGGGAACCTGCGCGACATGCTTAATCTGGAAGGCTTGGCGAATAATCTCAACGCCGTCAATGGTGTCGTCGGCAGTGTGATCGACGGCATTGGCAAGCTATGAAAAAAATCACCACGACCATCTCTCATCCAGTACTTTTATGAAAGTAAATGCATATGAAAAGCAGACCCGTTATCTCTTATCAAAAGAACGTCACTCAACAAGTTTTTCGGCAGTCACCAGACTCTCCGGAAGCCTATGCATGGGCGTTACAAGTACTTAAAACACTGGATGGTTTAACCCATGCAGAAATCCGCCATATCTTGCGAGAGGCGGATGTGATCTTAAGCAATACGACTATTCTGGATTGTGGGTCTGATGATTTTCAAGCAGTTTTACGAGAATATCTGCCTGATGCGCAGCAATAAGATTTATCGCTTCGGCTACGCGCAAACCATCGCCGTAGCCGTCCCGTAATTCCTTCCACTCCCTTATTTGATGACCTCACACATCCCAGATTTCCGCGTGACGTTAGACGGTCGTGACCTGACGGCCATCATCCGCCCACGCTTGATCAGCCTGACACTGACCGAATGCCGCAATGATCAGGCCGACCAACTCGACCTTGCGCTAGACGACACTGATGGACAACTGGCAATCCCGTCCAAAGGTGCAAAAATTCACCTGCATATCGGCTGGAAAAATACCGGTCTTGTCGACAAAGGCAGCTTTACCGTCGATGAAGTCGAACATAGCGGCGCGCCCGACACCATCACACTACGCGCCCGTACCGCCAACCTGATTGACACTTTTCGCCAGTTGCATGAGTACAGCTTTCACGACACCACGCTGGGCGCGATTATTGAAGTCATCGCCTTCCGGCAAGAGCTCATCGCCGGTATCGCCGACATCTTACGCAATGTCGCCGTCAAGCATATTGACCAGACCCGCGAAAGCGACGCAGCCTTCCTGCGCCGCCTTGGTAAAAAATACGACGCAGTAGCCACCGTCAAAAACGACACACTCATCTTTACCCCCGCCAGCCGCAGCCAGACCGTTTCCGGTAAGCAGTTGCCTACCATTCACATCACCCGTCAACTCGGCGACGGCCACCGCTATCACAGCGCTGAACGCGACAGCTACACCGGCGTGCGCGTGTTCTGGCACGATGATAAATACGGTCTGCGCCGCAGCGTGGTGGCCGGCACACCGGGTAACGCTAAGCGGCTACGGACTACCTACGCCAGCGAACCCGACGCACGCGCTGCCGCCGTCGCTGAGTGGCAGCGCATTCAGCGTGGTCTGGCGACGTTTGAAATGGCATTAGCGCTTGGGAATCCGTTACTGATACCGCAATCGCCGGTCACTGTATCAGGCTTTAAAGCCGCGATTGATAGCGTGGAATGGCTGACTAGCAAGGTCACCCACAACATCGGCAGCGGCGGCTTTACTACCGGTATTGAGCTGGAAACCAAAATTGAGGAAGTAGAAACTGAACGGGAAGAGCAGACCGATCCAGACGAAGGGATCACAGGCGTCACGGCGCAGTGGCGTGACAAAGTCAGTAAGAAGAAAGGGGAAGTGCTGGCTGGATCACGTGATAACGTGAAAGCGCTCAAGCACATTTATGCCAGTAAGCAGACTGCCACACGGGCGGTGAAATTGGAATGGGAAAAGATGCTAGAGCGGCGAGAAATCATCAAAGAAAATAACGGCGTTAATCCGACGAATTGAACACAAAACGTGTGAGATGCTCACGTGTATTTTTCGCAAGTTCTGCTGATAGACTGTTTTCCAAATCGTTAAGACACAAAACTAAACAAATGGTAACGCTTCCACCATTGAATCCGATAGTTAGTCTCAGTACCTAACGCAGTACAAGCCCGGTTGTGACATTGATCCAAAATACCTTGATGCGCAGCTGGTTCTGTCGCCTCGATATCGTGTGCTCTTGCGGTCCATTGATTCAGATCGGTTTCGGTAAAATTATGTTCTCCGACCAGGTCAATACTGCGCTCTAAACCAATCCATTCGCTGATCCGTTGTGCGCTGTCACGCGCCTTTGCACCAAAAGAAAATACTAATGAGCAAGCGGTTACCGTCGTAATTACAGCGGCGCAAATAGTAATAACTTGTGGACTAGCCACATTAGCAAAAGCGACAGTGCCAAAAATAAGCGAGGCAATCTTTACACTATTTTCTCGCGCTTCAAAAATACGCCGACGCTCCAGGTAGTACATACGGTTCATCAGGGCGCGTACTTTCAATTCATGCCTACGGGTCCAAAGATGCGTGAGTATTGGATCGGACATAGTGGTTCCTTTAAAATACGTGCTGGTGGTGGTACCGGCGGTGGCGATGTTGGTCGCGGCGGGACATGAAATTTTTCAGTTTGGTCTGGACTGTCGGAAGATCGCATTATCCCTCGAAAGAGAATATCGGATGATGCGTTTTTATTTTGTGATGACCGCGTGGGCATGCTTTTCCCTAAAAAATGAATCCAACTTAATGAAGTCGAGATCTATTGATCTCATGCCAATGTGGTGCTGCATTGCTGCCTGAAGTCAGGCATTCCAAAACTTGTCCTGTCACCAATCGTGTAGCGCTCCCGACAGAATAATTTTTATGCTCAACAGAACAAACCAGCAAGGGCGACCTGACCGAGGCATCCGCTTCAGGCAATACGTTATACAGAGACCAGCCACTCACAAAGATCAGCGCAATCACGGCGGCGGATAGCTGCTTATGAAAGTTACGTGGTTGATGAATATCGCCGAACACCATTTGCCCGACATCACCAAGAAACGCTACAGCCTCATCTTGAAGTTGGCGTTCACTCCGGAATTGTTTTCTTCTTTTTTTTGCCACCACCTACGTTAATCGTTTGGGGCGCGTGAATACCGCCTGTGATTTGTTGACCTACCTTGCCATGAACAACAAAGGCTGGTGATGAAGCGGGTTGTTTTGGGTCGCTCATACCGTCAATCATGCCCAGTACGCCAGCTTTGCCGCGAATGTCGAGACCACGATAACCAGCTAGTAATTCTTTTTCGTCTTTACTTAATGCTGATGATGCTTGCTCGCCAGTAAGAACGTATTGCACATCAACGCCAATTGCTGCTACTGCTCGTAAATAAAGCGCATCAGGTGCCCGCTCGTCTTGTTCGTACGAAATTTGAGTTCGTTTTGTTACGCCACCGGCAGAGGAAAAATCGTCTTGGTTCATACCCAGACGCACACGTTCGCTTTTTAGGGCCTCCCCAACGGTGCAATTAGTTTCAGTTTTTATTATTGACATGTGCAAATTTCTTCACTATAGTTACGCCATCCCTAGCAATTACAAACATTACACCATGAAAACACAGCAAAAACTTAGCCGCTCTCCCAAAGGCATCCTCGGAGGTCCGCTATACATCCGTCTCAGGTCCGAAGAGATGGCCCGAGTCGAGCAACATGCCGCTAACGAAAACCGTTCACGTGCCAATTTTCTACGTCTGGTTACTCTGCTAGGCCTAGACGCGTATGAGCGAGAAATGGCGCGTTTATCCGACCTCTCCATTCAGTTGACACCTGCTAGTCATCAATAAAAGGACTCCTCTATGTATGCCGACACCAAAAGAATCCGCAACAACCGCGTCATGGTTCGCATGGATGAATACGAGCACGCCATCGTTGTGTCTCTCGCTAACTACCAAGGCGAATCAGTCGCCACGATCGTACGCCAGATCGTCATCAAAAAAGCCTTGGCGATGCTAGCACTAGCAGATGACACCAACAGCGTACCCCGTAACGCGGCATAAAAGAAGACAGCGATTAGTAACTTATAAGCAGCCGACAATGCCCCAAGCAGATACCCCGTTAGATGAAGAAGAGAACGACATACTGGAGCGCTTCCGTCAGCAGTATGGATTGCCAGACTTACAGCAGGCAACCGAGTGGCTATTAAAGTCCGAGATACGCATACGAGCGTGTGAGATTACCGGCAGAAACCGGGCGTTGTATCAGATAGAGAAGAAGCAGGTATGAGAGTCATCAGCTTGCCTTGTCCCCATTGTGGCGAACGTGTACGCGCCGCCAAAAGCCGCACGATGTCTAACCTGATGAAGGAGATCACGTATATGTGCCAGAACCCTGAATGTGGTCATACCTTTGTCGCCAGTCTGGAAGTGCTGCGCACCTTATCGATGTCGGCCATACCTAATCCGGATGTGCGAATTCATTTATCGCAGCATGTTCGTAACGCCTGCGCCAATCAATTGGCACTATTTAAGAGCGAATGAAGCCGACATGACTATCCAACACCTACTCGCGCCGCCGTAATTTTCCGCTAGCACGTTCCCCTTTTTACGTTGTACCCGGCCATGCCTGATATCAGGCATGCGGGATTTTTTCGCCCTGAAATAAGGAAAGACCGATGAAAAAACATCTTCAAACATTCTGCTCCGGCCTGCTATGCGGCTTCGTCATGTTTGCACCAGCGTTTGCGGTAGCGCTGGGCTGGGTCAAGGATTAATCCAATGGGGATCAAAAGTACTTACGCCCTTCTGATTGACGCGCTGGATCTGCGACATTGGTTCATGTCGCGCACGGTGAACCTGACCAGCGCAGGCCATCGCAAATTGATGAATGAAGTGCTGAATGAAAAAATCGCCAACTTCATCGATCAACTTGGCGGCATGGCGGGAGAGTGGTGATGGCTGCATCCATGATCGATAACCATCTGTCCTTTACCCCAGCCGCGCAGATCATCGCAGGCTGGGAGTCGGCAGCCGGGGCCGTGACCCCGGCAGATATAGCGCAGCAAAAATTAATGGCAGCGCGCCAGTTAATCAAGCCGCGTAACGATGCACCACGTTTGCAACGGCTAACCGCGCAATCGTGGGGTGTCACGCCTGAGCATGCGCGCCGTTATGTTTTATATGTGGCAGGGTTACCGATGACGCGGTGGGAGAGTCCGATTCATTCTTTTACGGCGTCCGAACGGGCGGCGATCAGGGCGGCGGTAGTGGCATCGGTCGGCATGTTTGAGCGAGTCCTGCATGCAGTCTAAGCGCGTCATTCTGCCCAGTCCACAGCGGCATTTGACCTATTTAAACTCCAAAGAATTTGCGCCCGAACTGGCGAACCTGCCGTACAGATGGCGCAAACGTGTTGTCAAGCAGGCGCTAGAAAAAATGGTGTGGTCGTCATGGCACAAAATTTATGAATCGATAGCCATCGACTTTGTCCGCGACTTCGCCGAGCGCTATGTCCCGGCTGGCGTTGATTTGTCACAGCACGATGCAGACATTGTTGCCACGGCTAAAAAAGCCGCAGCACATGTGATGTCGGCGTTATGGAGTGCCACCTCAGACCAGCATGCTTTGCAGATTATCAAATGCCAATGCGAGGAATACGGGATAGCTGCCCCTGAGTTTAAGACCCTTAAAGACGTCGCCGCACGCGCCCTCAATCCGCACTGGTGGCGCGGCCAATTGCGCAAGCGCATCGGGCGCGCTTTTGAGGCGGGAAATATCCGGCTCGGCTATGTCCACTATCACGGCGAACCCTACGCCAGCCATGACACCGTGATCGCACGGATGGCGCAAAACCGGCGTAACGAACTGGCGCTAGAAGGCCAAAAGTTAGAGAACGAATTAGGTCAGCAATACACGCTGGCCGAACTGGCCGGGACTAGTACGGCAAATAAATCCATACGACGAGGAGAACTCATGTTGCGCTTAAATGGTGTTGAGACGATTGCGAAAGAGCTGGGCGATGAGGGCTTGTTTATCACCTGGACTTGTCCGTCACATTTTCATGCGACCTTGCATAGCGGCAAGCCTAACCCAAAGTTTAGCGGGGCCACGCCGCGAGAAGCGAATGCCTATCTACAGAAAGTGACGGCACGCTTTCGGTCGGCATTGGCGCGGCGCGGGATTGGTTTATATGGTTTTCGCATTGCCGAGCCGCATCACGACGCGACGCCACACTGGCACATGCTGTTGTTTGTGCGCCCGACCGCCAATTACAAAACGCCACATATTAAAGATACTGCCAGCCGCGTGACGCGCCTGATGAAGCGCTACGCATGGACTGCCGAACGGGGCGAGAAAGGGGCGTTTGAGCGTCGCCTGAAAGTCGTGCGGATTGACTGGAACAAGGGCAGCGCCGCCGCGTATCTGGCGAAGTATGTCTCCAAGAATATTGACGGTGCGCATGTGGGTGAACATAAAACCAAGGACGGTTACGTCGTGGTACCGGACTGCGTCGGCGATCTGGAGCTCGTCCCCTCGGCACGGATCGAAGCATGGGCCGCATGCTGGGGCATCCGCCAGTTTCAACAATGGGGCGGCGCACCGATTACGGTCTGGCGCGAGTTGCGACGGATCAAAGAAGACATGGTCAACGAAGCACCGGAGTTGATGAAACGTGCATGGTACGCGGCGCAGAAAATTGACGGCGACGAAGTCACCAGCAAGCGCGCTGACTTTGCCGATTACATGCGCGTGCAAGGTGGCCCGATTGTGGCGCGTAAAAATCTGACTATCAAGCTGGCGAAGGATGTGACGACCTGTATCGGACGCTATGGTGAGACGACTAAATCAACGCCTTACGGTGTGCATTGTGTGGCCTTGTTTGGGGTGGTGTTTAAGTCGGTGCGGCATATCTGGACGCCGGTTGCAGCGGCGACCGCCGCATGCGACGGGGCGGCAGTTGCCCTTCCTCGGACTCGTGTAAATAACTGTACGCAGCCCGGACCGGGACTGCGAGAAAATCAGCCGGACAGGTCGCCGTCTGACATGAATACATTGCCGCAGAAGGCAAAGTCAGTGCTCATTGCTGCATGGGCAGCACTGAAAGCCTGCCCTTATCCACGCATTTTTGATGAAAGGGAAGCGCACCAACCATTGGGCGACGAGCCTTCGGAACCAGCTGGAAATAATGATGGGAATAGACGATGAAAACATTTTTAGATGGCCCTGAGATATTCACATTAACCGGTCGCAAGACCAAGCGTCGGCAGATTGACGCTTTGCGCAATATGGGCATCGCCTTCTTTGTAAATGCCACTGGCCATGCAGTTGTTACGGTAACTGCTGTCGAAGGCCGCAAAGAAGTAACGACAAAACCAACGTGGGAAATGCCGGAGTAATAACATGGGAAGAAAACCGACAACTAATGTGAATTTACCGCCGCATATGCGAAAGCGTGTACAAAGAAGCGGCAAGACGTTCTACTACCTTGATACCGGCGAAAAACCGCGCCGTGAGATTCCACTTGGCGACGACTATCTCCTGGCGCTGCAAAAATACGCCAAGCTCAGAATGGTCACAAAGATCGTGGCCGGTACGTTTGGCGACGTGATTGATCGCTATGTGATGTATGAATTGCCAAAACTGTCAAAAAACACGATCAATACGCACACCTACGATCTGAAGCATCTCAGAAAATATTTCACTGAAGCGCCGCTTGATTTAATGCGGCCAATGCATATCAGAAAGCTTTTGGACAATCTTCAGGAAACGCCGACCACTGCGAATCGTTGCAAGCGATTGCTCTCAACGATGTGGAACCATGCGCGCGGTTGGGGATATACCGACCTTGAGAATCCCTGCGTCGGCATCAAAGGGTTCAGTCTGGACAAACGGACCGTCTACATTACCGACGCGGTATTTAACATCGTCCGCGATAGTGCCAGCGACACCTTAAAGGATGCACTGGATCTTGCCTACCTGACAGGCCAGCGGCCAGCCGACACCCTAAAAATGCGAGGGAGCGATATTGCAAACGGCTATTTGATCGTGGATCAGGGAAAAACGCAGAAGAAGTTGCGCATATCTGTTACCGGAGAACTGGCGACGGTGCTTGGCCGGATCACCGTACGTAAGGCGCAGCATAGAACGATACATGATCAGCTGCTGATGAACCGCGATGGCAAGCCATTCACCCTACCCGCTTTACGTAGCCACTTCGACCGGGCGAAAATCAAGGCGGCCAAAGATTTGCCTGAACTGGCGGCGGAGATAAAGGCGTTTCGGTTTTATGACTTGAGGGCAAAGGCTGCTGATGATACTTCTGATGAACGGGGTGATCAGGCGGCAAGCGATTTATTAGGACACGATAATATTCGGACTACGCAGCGGCATTATTTGCGTAGGGGGAAGATTGTGGAGCCTACTAAGTGATTTTTTACTAATTGCTGCAATTGCTAAGTATCCGGATTATTTTTCAGTTGGAATGTCATATCAAGCATCGCTAATGCCTGTGTTGGCGGCATATGGAATTTGTCAATTCCATTACCAGCCAGCTTTTCGGCTTGACTATAAGTTTTAGCGATCGCATTAGAATGTTTAAGCACATCGAAATCAATACGGTTGGGAAACGGCACCACCGTGTCGTCGCCAAGCATGATGTCGGAGCATGCTATCTCATCAAAATTGCACTGTTCTAAATTCTTGTGTTTAGACCATTTCAGATTCCTCGCTAAGCTTTCGGAAGCGATATGGAATTCCGGAAGATTGCAAAAATTTAAACTTACCTTTTTTTCCTCTGCTCCTAAGAGATCGGACATACCCATCTCGTTCCAAAATTTTTTAATAGCGTGGCAAGGATCAGTTTTCATAAAACTGATATGTGATTGCCGTTTTTCTTCATCGGAACCGAGCATCCAGCCATGCATGAGTAGAATAGTTTTAAAAGCGATGACATGCCGTGACATTCCTCGACACAGGTCAGCCCATATAGCGGCACCCACATCAACTTTCTTAAACGTTGGGCGAATTACGTTCGCAATCGTGACTAGAGCGAACGTTGAAGCGTTCAAACAAAAATTGATTAGCACACTGACGAAACGCAGTAATTGCGTGACGCTCAGGTAGTCGAAGTGTATTTTGGCGAGAGTAATTATTACTGAATATTCCGAAAGTGTCGCATCGTTCAACAGCTTGTCGAGCTTTCTCTCGACAGTTGCATTGGCGGCTTGTTTAGTCTCAGCAGGCATCTCGGTCAAGTCATCCAGACGTGATAAATATTCATTCGCAATCGCGTTTGCCTCTAGTAGAGATAGCATGCTAAGCGGCACGTCATGAATGATGTCTCCGTTATGACAGAAGCTAATCAGGATGACTGCGCCGTGCCGTACTTCATATTTCAAGACGTGCTGGACCGTTTCGCACGATGTAAGAGCACCTGCTTTATGCGTCCTAACGAGATCATCATGCATCTGTAACTCCGCTACATTCAGCAGATAAACCTGCAAAGGTATCGTCGGGTCGCTCCCCTTTTTTATAGCGCTAATCAGCTGGCACTTTCTAACTAAGAACTCAAGCCCCCAGTTAGTCGTAGTCTGGTCGAGAAAGTGCGTTACTTCGTGTTTGACTAACGCCCTTATTTCACGTTGATCAATTGTTTGAGACGTTATTACCGGCGAAGGCACAGCTGTAAGCGCTGAAACAATCATTGGTAAATCTGCGCGCTCATACTTATCTAACGTAATAATTCCTGTAAAGAAATCATAGTGCCCGTGAACCGTTGCGGTAGATACAGTTAGCATATGCGTAGTAAGGAAAAATCGAAATCGGATCTTAAGTTGTTTTATGGCAACTCATAGACTCCTACTCTGTCGAGTGAACTGCATATAGATAATAGCCAACATCACGGACCAAAACATCGGATTGCCCTATAGCAAGCTTGGTAACTGGTGCCGTCGAACTTATGATTCGCTTGGAGTTCATGCCCATAAAGCAGATAGATCGTGGGGCAACCGTTTCTGGCAGAATTGAGACCTTAGCCAAACTACCAGCTTCTACCCAAAAATAGACCGTTCAGGGAAGCATACAGTCTTTCCACCTTGGACAACGTCACTCAGTCGATAGACTTTTTAAACACATTTACAGAGCCAAAATTTAAGAGCCAAAACCACCTTTTGCGGAGCGCTCCGCAATTCTTACCAATTTAGATCACCAGAAATAATTAAATCTAGTTTAAAATCAATACCTTGCGGGTGTAGTTCAATGGTAGAACGAAAGCTTCCCAAGCTTTAGACAGGGGTTCAATCCCCCTCACCCGCTCCAGATCATGGCTGGCACCTTTACTTAAGGTGCCGTTTTTATTGGCGAATGACTTTGCTACCAGGTTCGGTGCTTGCACTATCACCAACATCAGTAAGTACGCATTCGCCCTCTTCACCTCTATTTAGCCGTCCATCCAACATGTCCGAAACCACACCCCGCAAGCCGCTTTTTTATGACCCGACCGAACGCCGGATTCGTAGTTTTGTCACGCGTGCGGGGCGATTGTCTACTGCGCAGGCGCGGGCGATTGAGGAGTTGGGGCCGCAGTTTTGTGTTCCTTATGCCAAGACCGTCCTCGATCTCGATGCAACCTTTGCACGCACTGCGCCGACGATTTTTGAGATTGGCTTCGGGATGGGCGAGACCAGCGCGAAGATTGCCGCCGGGATGCCGGAGAAGAACTTTATCGGGGTGGAGGTGCATACGCCGGGCGTGGGGAGTTTGTTGAAGCTCATTGGCGAGCAGGCGCTTACTAATCAACGGGTGATCCAGCATGATGCGGTGGAAGTGTTGACGCATATGATTGCGCCCGATTCGTTGGCCGGGGCGCATGTTTTCTTTCCTGATCCATGGCATAAAGCGCGGCATAACAAACGGCGGTTGATTCAAGGGCCGCTGGTGAGTTTGCTGGCGTCGCGGCTGATGCCGGGTGGATATTTGCATTGCGCAACTGACTGGGAAGAATACGCGCAGCAAATGCTGGAAGTGTTGAGCGCTGAACCGACGCTGCACAATACGGCCGAAGCATACGCGCTGCGTCCTGATTATCGCCCTGTGACTAAATTTGAAAATCGTGGCTTAAAACTTGGACATGGCGTCTGGGATGTCGTGTTTATCAAAAAATAACATCGGTCTTCAGCCAAAACTGAGCCGCAATCTCCCTCAGTTTCGCTGACATTCCCACCCTGCATCCCCATGCAGAATAAGCATCCATGCGCCTGTGCCATTCGGTACAATCCCGCCATGCTCTCCGAATTCGATCTTATCTCTCGCTATTTCACCCGCCCCCCGCGTGCCGACGGCCCGATTGCGCTTGGCGTCGGGGACGATTGCGCATTACTTATGCCTGCCGCTGGCATGCAACTAGCCGTGTCGTCTGACATGCTGGTTGCCGGTCGGCATTTTTTTGCCGACGTCGATCCCTACACGTTAGGACATAAATCGTTGGCAGTGAATCTTTCCGATCTGGCCGCCATGGGCGCGCGTCCGCTTGGGTTCACCTTGGCGCTGGCGTTGCCAGAAGCGCGAGCAGAATGGCTCGCACCTTTTGCCGCCGGTTTACTTGCGCTGGCCGATACGCATGCTTGCGAGTTGATCGGGGGCGACACGACTAAAGGGCCGTTGAATATCTGCATCACGATCTTTGGCGAGACCTTGCCCGGTCAAGCGTTGCGGCGCGATGCGGCGCGGGTTGGCGACGATATCTGGGTCTCGGGCACACTGGGCGATGCGCGTTTGGCGCTGGCGGGTTATCGGCATGAGTTGGCCGATCAGATTGTCATGAATAGTGACGAGCACGCTCGCGCTGCGACGCGTATGCATCAGCCGACGCCACGGGTTGCACTTGGCATGGCGTTGCGTGGCATTGCGCATGCGGCGATTGATATTTCGGACGGTTTGGTGGGCGATCTTGGTCATATTTTGGAGCGCTCAGGCGTGGGAGCGACGCTGGCGGTCGATAGTGTGCCGTCGGGGCCGATTCTGCGGCAGCAAACCCAGACACTACAGCGCCAATTTACGCTGGCAGGCGGCGACGACTATGAGCTATGTTTTACTGCCCCGGCGCTCCAGCGCGACGTAGTATTGGCGGCGGCACACGCAGCGGGCACCGCAGTGACGCGAATAGGCTGCATTAGGGCCAACCCGGCTTGCGTTTTGCCAATGCCCATGGTGCATTTCTTGACTTACAACTGACTTCTTTTGACCACTTTCGCACAACATGAATCCACCTTCACCAGCTTCACCGCATCAGCCTGTCCATCCTGTTAAGAAGGTCAAAGCCACTGCTGGCTTCATGCTCTCGAGTCCGGCCCATTACATTGCCCAAGGCTTTGGCAGCGGCCTCTCGCCGATCATGCCGGGGACCGTCGGTACGCTGTTCGGATGGCTGCTATTTATGGTGTTGTCTGCACGCTGGCCACAGTACTTTTCGCCACTCAACTGGCTGGTAATTATCGCAGCCGGTTTTGTCGTCGGCGTCTGGGCTTGTCAAAGCACCGGCCAGGATCTTGGCGTGTCCGATCATGGCAGCATGGTGTGGGACGAGATGATTGCGTTCTGGCTGGTGCTGGTGTTCATTACGCCTGCGCCGTTATGGACGCAATTCTGGGCGTTTATTGTGTTTCGCTTCTTTGACATGGTGAAGCCCCCCCCGATAGGCTATTTTGATCGCCATTTGAAAGGTGGGCTGGGTGTGATGTGGGATGACATTCTGGCAGCGTTTTATACCTTGCTGGTGTTCGCCCTGTGGCGTGCTTATTGATAGTTCGTCAGTCTGCCTTGCTGGAACAATTTTGCGTAAGTCCTAATTAAGTTTCATAACAAGCATTATTTTACCGCTACATTAATTGCGTCCGGTCGCCACAAGTGGCAGTATGTATCGACCAACTTGATAAAACTGAGGAGTGCAACAAATGGATAGCAGCGTCGAAATAGATCAAATAACAGACCTCGCCGAACAAGTAGGCAAAGCGCTGAAAACCAAAGGCTGGCTGCTGGCTACGGCGGAGTCATGCACCGGCGGCGGGGTCTCCCAGGCCATCACCGACATCGCCGGATCGTCTGAATGGTTCGATTGCGGTTTCATTACTTATTCCAACGCCTCCAAGACAGAATTACTCGATATTTCCGAAGCACTCCTCGCCCAACACGGTGCAGTCAGTGAAGAAATCGCAGCGGCCATGGCCGAAAGTGCACTCGCCAATAGCGACGCGCATGTTGCCTTATCCACCACCGGCATTGCCGGTCCGGGCGGCGCGGTGCCGGGCAAGCCGGTTGGTACAGTTTGTTTTGGTTGGGCTTCTGGACACCAAACGCATACAGAACGTCTGGTTTTTCAGGGGGACCGTCGTGCCGTACGCGAACAAACGATTGCACATTCGCTGCAAGGGTTGTTACGGTTTCTGAAATAAATAGGACTGACGTAAAAATATCTGATATCCGTTCGAACTGAGTAGCCCGCAAGGGCGTATCGAAGTCAGCACTGACCGCAAATACATCTTCGATACGCTACGCTACTCAGTCCGAACGGGTTAATGACTGCGTAAGTCCTCATAAAAAAGAAAAACGTCATCACAAAAGCGGGGCTGGCTGAACCAGACCCGCTTTTTTATGCACTCCCGACATTCCCCCATGTTTCGTCCAAATTCCTCACACTTCTGTCCAACTTATCGCGCGTCGTTCTGTGTATAGTCAATTTCAGTCTGACAAAGTGTTGAGAGAAGAATGAGCGATTTCGTTATCCCCCCGTATGCCCCATCATCCCTGGCGATCAAGGACGAGAGTAGCCGCTTCCCGATTCGGCGGGTGTTTTGTATCGGTCGCAACTATTGGTGGGACGCCGGGCAAGATGCGCACAATACTGATCGTGAGCCGCCTTTTTTCTTTATGAAGCCGACCGATGCAGTGGTCCCGGCGGAGGGATGCATTGCCTACCCTCCTCTGACTGACGACTTCTGCCACGAGATCGAACTGGTCGTCGCCATCGGCAAGGACGGCGTCGATATTGCGCCCGAAGATGCTCTCAGCCATGTCTGGGGCTACGCGGCGGGTTTAGATCTGACGCGCCGAGAACTTCAGGCCGAGGCGAAAAAAGTAGGACGTCCGTGGGAGGGCGCTAAAGCCTTTGATGCATCGGCACCATGCAGTGCCTTGGTCCCCGTGTCCGCTATCGGCCATCCGCAAGAAGGCGCTATCTGGCTCAAAGTCAATGACGTCGAGCGTCAACGCTCGAATCTGGCCGACTTTATCTGGCCGGTAAAAGATGTGATTAGTTTTATATCGTCCTCAGTCACACTACGGGCCGGTGATTTGATCTTTACTGGTACGCCGACCGGCGTAGCAGCGCTGCAACCGGGCGATGTGGTGAGTGCTGGGATTGATGGCGTGAATCAATTCACGGTCACCATCGGTGCGCGTGGGTAATAAAAACGATAAAAGCATGCCTGATAAATAGTCTGTAAATACAAGGGGGGACGTTAGCCATGACAACCATATCGCGTGCCCCGACATACGGCATGCAGCAGCGCAGTGATCGCCCGGATTTTTATATTCGCGACAAGCAGGCGCGCCCGGCCACCACCACGCCGCATCGGCATGAGTACTTTCAGATTCAGATCAATTTAGGCGGCGACACCGTGCAGCATATCGGCGGCGCTTTACGCCCCTTTGCCCGTAAAACGCTGGCGTTTATCCTGCCGCACCGCTTGCATATGATTCCGCATCCGGAGGATGGGAACTTTGTTCTGATTAACTTTACCCAGGATTTTTTGTTGCCGCATTTGCAGTGCGATCCGATGGATTTGGAAGACATTTCGATCAACGATGTCCCCGAGTTGGCACCGTTTCGGTTTCAAGAACATCTGGATTTTATTCTCGATGACGATCAGTTCAGTGAAGTTGAAATACTGCTGGAAAAAATGCGCCAACTCGATCAGACCCGCCAACTGGGATCGAGCTTGTTACTCAAAGGCCATTTGCTGCAATTGCTAGGCAAAGTCTGCAATCTTTATCAGAACGAGCTGCTAGCGCTATCGGCGAACAAGGCCGCCCAGCGCGGTCGGCGCGATGCGCTGGGCAGAGTATCGAAATACATCCGCGATGAAATCGCCAACCCGTCGATGAATATCACCGATGCCGCAGCCGCAGCGTTCCTGACGCCCAACTATTTAACCCATCTGCTACGCAAAGAAACGGGAAGTACTTTTTCAGATTTAGTGCTGGTGCGCCGCATGCTGCTCGCCCGCACCCATCTGATCAATGGTTCGGAGCCTGTGAGCCAGATTGCCTGGCTGTGCGGATTTGCGGATCAGGCCTATTTTTCCCGACGCTTTAGCCAAACCCACGGCATGCCGCCCGGGCAATATCGACGACAACATCAATCCAAGTAACAAGTAACAACTAACAACTAAGGCAGCCGATTAAAGTCAGCAAGCTAGCCGCGACTTCGCCCGTAATACGTCTATGCAATCAGTTTTATCAGTAATTATTTAAAAAAAATCAACTATCAGGAGATGAAATATGACACACGATACAAACACAAAAGTAGCCCTCGTCACAGGTGCGGGTAGCGGTATCGGACGCGCCGTAGTACTCGGTTTAGTCGAAGACGGCTACACGGTCGTGCTGGCAGGCCGCCGTCAGGAACCCCTCGATGCGCTGGTCGCAGAAGTCCAGGCCCTCGGTGGAGCCGCACTGGCAGTCGTCGCTGATGTCCGCGACCCGGTAAGTGTCGATGGCTTGTTTGGCCAGATCGCCGTCACGTATGGCCGACTCGACGTGCTCTTCAACAATGCCGGCGTCAATGCGCCGGCCATGACGATAGACGAACTGACATTCGAGCAATGGAAGAACGTCATCGACACTAACGTGAGTGGCGTCTACTTGTGCGCACGCGGTGCCTTTGGTCTGATGAAAAAGCAATCGCCCCAAGGTGGCCGGATTATCAATAATGGTTCGATCTCTGCACACACACCACGCCCGTTAAGTTCTGCTTACACCTCGAGCAAACACGCGGTACTGGGATTGACCAAAAGCATCGCACTCGATGGTCGCGAATTCAACATTGCTTGCGGTCAAATCGATATCGGCAATGCCTTAACCGAGCTATCGGTACGGATGACCAAAGGCGTGCGTCAAGCCAACGGCACCATCGCGGTGGAACCGATGGTCGATGTCAAACACATCGCCGACGCGGTGCGCTATATGGCCTCCCTGCCGTTGAGCGCCAACGTGCTCAACATGACGGTGATGGCCAGCAGCATGCCGTTTGTCGGCCGCGGTTAATCGGGTATCACCCTCACACATGAAGAGACGTTTATGCAACCCGCTATGAAACCTGAAGTCCTGCTGTTAAGCCCGATTCTGATCCCCGCCATCAACGAAAAACTCGATGCTTTATATAACGTGCGTCGTTACTACGCGCAAGACGGAGATGTCGCCAAGGCGGCATTCATCGCAGCGTTCGGCAGCGCTATCCGCGGCGTCGTCACCGGTGGACATACCGGCATCACGAACGCATTGATGGCGCAATTGCCAGCGCTGGAAGTAGTCGCTTTCAACGGTGTCGGCACTGACGCCATCGATATGCCCTACGCCCGCCAGCGCGGCATCCATGTCACCGCAACCCTGGGCGCGCTGACCGAGGACGTCGCCGACCTGGCGATCGGACTGCTGATCGCGGCCTGCCGTGGTCTTTGCACGGGCGACCGCTACATCCGCAATGGGCAATGGGGCGTGCGCGGTTTGCCGCTGACACGCAGGTTTAGCGGCATGCGCGTCGGCATCGTAGGGCTCGGCCGCGTTGGTCGCGCCGTTGCCACACGCGCCGCCGCCTTCGGTTGCCCGGTCAGTTACACCGACCTCAATCAGATCAGCGACGTGCCGTATGCATTTGTCGCCGACCTGGTGCAACTCGCACGCCAGAGCGACGCCTTGATTCTGGCCGCTGCCGCCGACAAAGCCGAAGGCATCGTCACTGCAGCGGTGCTTGATGCGCTTGGCAAGGATGGCTTTCTGGTCAATATCGCGCGCGGCAAATTGGTCAACGAACCCGATCTGGTGCAGGCCTTAATTGCCGGCAATATCGCCGGTGCCGGGCTAGACGTCTTTGTCGATGAACCGAACGTTCCTGCTGCATTGCTGGCAATGGACAACGTCGCCCTGCAACCCCACCGCGCCAGCGCCACTGTAGAAACCCGTACGGCAATGGGCGAAATGGTGCTGGCAAGTCTGGCGCAGGCGCTGGCCGGGCACAGGCCGGATAACAGTTTATCGACTTAACCATCCGGACTTCGCAGACCTATAACGTTAACAACCGTTCGGACTGAGTAGCGAAGCGTATCGAAAGTGCGCTGACGGTCAGTGCCGACTTCGATACGCCCTTACGGGCTACTCAGTTCGAACGGATATCCGATATTTTAGGTAAGTCCTGGCAGTACTAAACGCCACCAACCGGGCTGAGATCCGGACGGGCACATGCAGCGCATAACAATCAATAAACGGAGACAAAATGAATAAACCGACTGAAATACCGCAAGCCATTGCGCAACCAACGACAGTGGCCGCGACCCGCCGTCGCTATTTCATGCTCATGCTGATATTGGTGGCGACCATGATCAATTATCTCGATCGGGTCAATATTGCGAGTGTCGCCCCCTTCATGTCGAAAGAACTGCATATCGACAAATTTCAGATGGGGATGATTTTTTCAGCCTTTGCCTGGACCTATGCGTTTGCCTTGATACCGGCCGGTTATGTGGTCGACCGTATGGGTTCGCGTCTCTGTTACGGCGTCTCCCTGATCGGCTGGTCGCTGGCCACCGCCGGACAAGCGCTAGCCGGTGGTTTTGCCAGCCTGTTTGGGGTGCGCCTTTTGGTGGGACTGATGGAAGCCCCTGCTTTTCCGGCCAACAGCCGCTCGGTGGCGATGTGGTTTCCATTGAAAGAACGCGGCTTGGCCACCAGTGTGTTTGTCATGGGTCAATATCTGGGCACCGCGCTGTTTTCAGCCCTGCTCATCGCCATCGCCGGTCTGTACGGCTGGCGCATCGTCTTTGTGATCTCCGGCGTGGCCGGTATCTTGTTTGGCATAGGCTGGTTCTTCTGGTATCGCGATCCGTTGAAGAGCAGCGCTAATCAAGAAGAGCTGGACTACATCCGTGAGGGCGGCGCTTTATTGTCCAATCCGGGCAACGGAAAATTTCGCTGGTCCGATATCGGCGTATTGCTAAAACATCGGCAAATCTGGGCAATTTGCATCGGTAAATTTGCCAACACCACCGCGTTATATTTTTTCCTGACATGGTTCCCGACCTATCTGGTGGACGAACGCAAAATCCATTTCATCAAGGCTGGCTTTTTCTCCGTGATGCCCTACATCGGCGCGATCGTCGGGATTCTGCTGGCAGGTTATTTTTCCGATCTGTTGATCCGACGCGGCTACTCCATGTCGTTTGCCCGCAAGCTGCCGCTGGTGGTTGGCTCGTCGTTAGGCATCTCGATTGTGCTAGTCAATTTTGCCAGTTCTAATGCGGTCGCGATTGCGATTTTGACCTTGGCATTTTTTGCGCA
>NZ_JBRIIQ010000078.1:0-17630 GCF_052976905.1 Glaciimonas sp. GG7
AGATACTATTTCGCGTCTGGGTGGGGATGAGTTTATTTTAATACTGCCCGACACCTTGATGCAAGGTTGGGGCTTAGCGCACCGGGTCAAACCCGGCTACCGCTGCCTGTTCCACGGCGCACCCGGCACCGGCAAAACCATGACCGCATGCCTGCTCGGCAAACAGCACGATATTCCGGTGTACCGAGTCGACCTCTCACGCATCGCCTCCAAATGGATCGGTGAAACCGAAAAAAACCTCGCCACCCTGTTCGACCGGGCGCAGCAACACAACTGGATTTTGTTCTTTGACGAAGCAGAAGCCTTATTCGGCAAACGCACCGAATCGCACACCGCCAACGACCGCTCAGCAAACCAGCAAATCGCTTACTTGTTGCAGCGCTTAGAAGACTTCCCCGGCATGGTGATCCTGTCCACCAACCAACGCAGCCACATGGACGAAGCGTTCTCCCGACGTTTCCAGTCCACCATTCTGTTCCCGATTCCCGACGTTGCCTCCCGCCTGAAGTTGTGGGAAAAAATATTTCGCACTGAGCATATTGCGCTGGCTGAGAACATCAATTTCGAAGTATTGGCCGAACAATATCCACTCGCTGGCGGTGCCATCATCAACGTCTTGCGCTACGCCTGCCTGCGTGCGGTGGTGCGCAAGCCAGCGGTGATTGAGCTGGCTGACATCATGGGGGGGATTAAACAGGAGTCGCAGAAGGCGGGGCGGTATTTGACGGGGTGATGGGTCTACAAAGACCTATCGGCGTTTTCGACCGGTTTATGGATATTGTTGAAATTACGGAGAACACGGAATGGCTACTCCGGGGCAATATATTGCATTTTTGACAGTCATTTAAAACCGACTAAGTTACCCATTTTTGATTAAATGTTCTGGATTTCGATTAAAAAACATAGCTCAGCATATGTTTTCGATTAAAACGATGCCTCTATAGCAATTATTTTTCGCAATGTAGATTTATTCTCTCGGACCAATTTTGAATCGAGCAAGTTTTAAGGTCAGTGGCCGATAGGCGACAACAGCCATTTATTTTACAAAACAAGCACAGCACAAAATAAACATCAGCCACCCCCAGCGGAAGTTACTTAAATCCACCTTTATAGACGAGAATAGCGTTGCCGAAAGGCTAATCAAGCAGGGTTGATACCCCGCACAACCAGGGCTTACGCAAAGTCGTACCAGCAAGGTAGACTTTTGATGCCAGTACGAACGGTGTAGCAGGGAATTCGAACTGCATGCAGTTCGCCTGCGCAACGGGTTGTTCTTACCAGAACAACTGCGTCCTGCAAGGACGGCGAGGCGGGCGCAACGCCGCTGGGGCGACTTTGCGTAAGTCCTAAAAATAATATTCACAGGAGACAAACAGATGGGTCATATTTCACGCCGCCATTTTCTGAAAACCATTTCAGCCACTTCGGCAGTCGCTGCCAGCGGCCTCGGTTTATACACAAGCCAAGCGCACGCTGCTGCCGCTGAATTTACGCTGAAGTTTGCTAACAATTTGCCGGTTACCCATCCGATGAACGTGCGCGCTAAAGAGATGGCGGCCAGAATTGCGGCCGAATCCAAGGGCCGTATCGATATGCAGTTGTATCCGAACAGCCAGCTTGGTACCGATACCGACATGCTGTCGCAAACCCGGGCCGGGGCGATTGATTACTTTATGTTGTCGCCGTTGATTTTGGGCACGCTGGTGTCGGATGCGCAAATTAGCGGGATCGGTTTTGCTTTCAAGGATTACACCCAGGTCTGGGCGGCGATGGACGGCGATCTTGGCGCACATGTGCGCAAACAAATCGCGGCTAAATCGACCTTGTTTGCGTTCGATAAAATCTGGGATAACGGCTATCGCCAGGTCACCAACAGCACACGTCCGGTCAACAAGCCGGAAGATTTAAAAGGAATGAAGTTGCGCGTCCCGCCTAGTCCGCTGTGGACGTCGATGTTCCGCGCTTTTGATGCCGCGCCTACCAGTATTAGCTTTGCTGAGGTGTATTCGGCGCTGCAAACCAAGATCGTCGAAGGGGAGGAAAATCCGCTGGCGATTATTTCGACGGCCAAGCTCTACGAGGTCCAGAAATACTGTTCGATGACCAATCATATGTGGGACGGATTCTGGTGCATGGGCAACAAAGCTTCGTTTGAAAAATTGCCTAAGGATTTGCAAGAGATCGTTACCCGCAACATCAACGAGGCCGGACTCAAGCAACGCGCTGATACCAAGGCGCTCAACGATTCGTTGATCGATGAGATGAAAGCCAAGGGGATGCAATTCAACAACACCGATAACGAGGCCTTCCGCGCCAAGCTGCGCAGTGCCGGTTTCTATGAGCAATGGCACAAGAAGTTTGGTGAAGAGGCTTGGGCAGTGCTGGAGAAATACACCGGAAAACTGGCCTGATGGATGCTGTAATACGTTCTGCGCCAGCGACCAGCCATTTTCTGGCGCGGTTGCTGGCGACGGTTAACCGCCGCGTGATGCAGGTTGTCGCGGCAGTCGCGGCAACGCTGGTCGTGGTGGAGACACTGGTGCTGCTGATCGGCGTCATCTACCGCTACGCCTTGCACGATCCGCTGATCTGGTCCGATGAGTTGGCCTCGACCCTGTTTATCTGGCTCTCGATGCTGGGTGGGGTACTGGCGCTGGATCGCGGCGAACATATGCGATTAACCGCCATCGTCAACAAGCTCTCCGAAAAATGGCGGATCTGGTTTGAGACGGTGGCCGCCCTGATCGTGTGTATCTTCGTCTTGATGATCATCCATCCCGCCGTGACTCACGCCAGTGAACAGATGGACATCACCACCCCGGCGCTGGAAATTCCTGATGGCTTGCGGGCGGCGGCGTTGCCGGTCGGCGCGATGCTGATGTTGCTGGCAGCGCTGGCACGCATGGCGAGTCACGCCACGTTGAAACAACTAGGGTCAGCGCTCGGTGTGGTGGGCGTGATCGCCCTGGCGCTCTGGCTGGGCAAGCCGCTGTTGCTGGCGATGGGCAATTACAACCTGATTATCTTTTTTGTGGTGCTGATCGGCGCGTGCGTCGCAGGCGGAATTCCGATTGCGTTTGCGTTCGGGACTGCGACGATGGCGTATCTGGCGCTGGCGACGAATGCGCCGATGATGATAGTGGTGAGCCGCATGGATGAAGGGATGTCGAGTCTGATTTTGTTATCGGTGCCCTTGTTTGTGTTGCTGGGCGCACTGCTGGAAATCAGCGGTCTGGCGCGTACCCTGATCGATTTCATGGCCTCGCTGTTGGGCCATGTGCGCGGTGGGCTGCAATACGTGTTGCTGGGCGCGATGTTTTTGGTGTCCGGCATTTCCGGCTCGAAGGCGGCTGACATGGCGGCGATTGCACCGGCGTTATTTCCTGAAATGAAAAAACGCGGTGCCAAGCCAGAAGAGTTGGTGGCGCTGCTGTCGTCTGCCGGTGCAATGACGGAGACAATCCCGCCGAGTCTGGTGCTCATTACGATTGGCGCAGTCTGCGGCGTATCGATCACGGCGTTGTTTATCGGCGGCCTGATGCCTGCGGTGATTGCGACCATCGCCATCGGTATCGTGTGCTGGTTCCGCGCACGACGCGAGCCTATGCCGAAGGTCAAACGCGCCACATTCTCGGTGATCGCTAAAACGCTGATGGTGGCGCTGCCTGCGCTGGCCTTGCCGATTCTGATTCGCGTAGCTGTCATCGAAGGCGTGGCAACCGCCACCGAAGTGGCGACCATCGGGGTGGCCTACACCATCGTTATCGGCTTGGTGATGCATCTGTTTATGCGGCATATCAACTTCAGGCGGATTTATCCGATGCTGGTGGAAGCGGCAACCTTGTCGGGCGCGATCCTGCTGATTATAGGCATGGCAACCTCGATGGCTTGGGCGCTGACGCAATCGGGCTTCTCCGCCAAACTGGTGACATTAATGCAGGGTGTACCCGGCGGCGGCACGGGATTCTTGCTCATTACTGTGGTGATTTTTATCGTGCTCGGTAGCATCCTGGAAGGAATTCCTGCCATCGTTCTGTTTGGCCCGCTGCTGTTTCCGGTAGCGCGCTCACTGGGCATACACGATGTGCACTACGCGATGGTGGTGATTCTGGCGATGGGGATCGGTTTGTTTGCGCCGCCATTCGGGGTCGGATTTTATGCGGCGTGCGCGATTGGGAAGGTTTCGCCGGATAGGGTGTTTAATCGTGTCTGGGGGTATCTGGCGGCGTTGGTGATTGCCTTGCTGGTGGTGGTGGCTGTTCCTTGGGTGTCGATTGGGTTTTTGCCGCGTTGATTAAAAAATGCCGCAGAATCTGCGGCATTTTTGCGTTCAAGCTACTGAATGGTCAATCAAATCAGTCAGTCCCATATTTAGGTGAGTGCGGACCATACAATAAGCCATTTGGTTTGTTCGTCGATAGCAATCGCCCACTGGTAACACCTGCGATCGCAAATCCTTTATCGGTAAGGTTATTGGCAATCTGACTGACAGCCGCTGACACCAACATACCGATTAATCCACCACCGGAATTGCCGCCCTCGTTACTCGAAGCCGAAGCCGAGCCGGTCCACAAGACATCGCCGGTTCTCAAATCGACTAGTTTGGCATTCGCCGTCACCACCACAGCACTACTAATGATGGTGTAGGTTGAACCATACTTACTGACGCTGACATACAAGGCGGCATCGGCACCGAAGATTTTTTGTAGCATGGCCGGTGCAATGGCATGCATATCTCCGGCGGAGTCCATCCCATTTTGTTTCAGTGTCTCGTTGACTAATGCCACCGGCAACACGTAGTAACCGGCCTCGCCCAACGGATACGTCAATTGCGACAACATCCCGTATGTCGCGTTGATGTCGGGGGATTCGTTCAAGGGTGGCAGCACCAAAATTGTCTTGGGCCGGCTTTGCTTGAATGCCGTCATGTCAATTTGCTTGACCGGGGCGACGCATCCGACAGCCATCAAGGCTACAGACAAGCATACAAACACATTTCGGATCTTTTTCAACATAGTCACTTCCCTCCTTTTTTGGCATTTTTCAGGAGAAAATCTATGTAGGGTGCGGATTCCGGGAACAGCGTTTTCTCTGTCTCGAACTCCTGCACCATTTGATCGTCTTTGCCGATCCCGGCGTATAACATGCCGAGATGCGCGTGATATCCGGGCGGGGCCATATTGCCAGTAGAGCGGATTTTCTGTAGCCCTAGTTCGAGTGCGCTAATCTGTTGCTCAGGTCCCTGCTCTCCCTTGAAGTGCTCATAGACCTGAGGTTGGTAGTCCTCCCACTGATAGAGCGGTTTGGGTGCAGTTTGGCAACCGGTCAGAAGAACACAACCCAAGAACGCAAACGGCAGGATCGATGGTGTAAAAAAAATTATCTTCATCTTTGCCGTGCGATTAGTGATTGCTCATTGTCGGTTGCCAGGCACCGGAGTCGATGGCGGAGACAAGTTTATTAACCGCTTCACGCATGGCCAAATCGAGCACTTTGCCGTTTAACGTTGCGTCATAGCTGGCCGTGCCGCCAAAACCGATAATTTCACGGTTAGAGAGATTATATTCACCCGCCCCCTGAGTGGAGAACACCACTTCGGAAGTCTTAATATTGACAATATTCAAGTTCACCTTGGCATAAGCAGTTTGCTGTTTGCCGCGCCCCAAAATGCCAAACAACTGTTGGTCGCCGACTTCTTTTCGGCCGAATTCGGTCACATCGCCGGTCACAATAAAATCTGCTCCTTTGAGTGTTTGCACTTGATTCTTGATTTCTGCTTCGCGCCCGATCTCTTGCAGATTGTCACGGTCAAGAACATTGAAGCGGTTGGTTTGCTGTAGATGCGTAATTAAGATGGTCTTTGCCTGACCACCCAGTCGATCAACGCCATCAGAAAATATGCCGCGCATGTAACTGGAGCGGTTATCAAATTTACCGACCGCAATTTGCGTGCGAACCCCCGCATAAGGCTTACCCGCACTTTGTACCTGTTGGACCGGAAGAGCGTTTGAACTTTCGGTAGCGCATCCGCCCAAAATGGACAGTGATGCAACGAATACAACGGTAAAAACCAAGGGAGTTGTTTTCATGTTTTTCATACATTGATCTCCTGATAAGGAATGGGTAAGTGGATGTGAGAAAAGAGAAGGTTGAGATAGCAAACATAATCGGGGAGGAATCGACCGTCGATTTTATTTCCATATGGAAATTAAGTAAATACAGAATCGATTTACCAGCCCGGAAACGCTTTTCAGGCACTTTGGGAAATATCCCCATTACGCAGAAAATGCCCCTCAAACTCCCGCGCTGCAAACGGCGCTCCCAAATAAACCCCCTGTACTTCATCGCACCCTTTTTCCCTCAAAAACACCAACTGCTCCTCAGACTCCACCCCTTCGGCAATGGTCAGCAGGCCGAGACTTTTGGCGATGCTGATGATGGCTGTGATGATGGCGCGGTTCTCGCTGCTATTGACAATGTCGGAGATGAAAGACTGATCAATCTTCAGTTTGTAGACTTTAAATTTACGCAAGGTGCTCAGCGATGAATAGCCGGTGCCGAAGTCGTCAATCGAGATACGGATGCCGTTTGCGTACAACCGGTTCATCGTGGCGATGACTTTGAGGGGAT
The DNA here is from genome assembly GCF_052976905.1 of Glaciimonas sp. GG7. NCBI lineage: Bacteria > Pseudomonadati > Pseudomonadota > Betaproteobacteria > Burkholderiales > Oxalobacteraceae > Glaciimonas > Glaciimonas sp. GG7. The sequence goes on from NZ_JBRIIQ010000078.1 coordinate 6,631, forward strand.
TGTCCATCGCTACGCTCTCGGTCAGTTCCAGTTCCAGATAGTGGGCTGGTAACTGCGCCTCGTGCAGGATCTGCATCACCAGTTCCGGCAGGCGCGGATCGCGAAACTGCACCGCTGAAAGATTCACCGCCATCGTCGGCGGGTTCAAACCGCTGTCTATCCAGGCTTTACATTGCTGCACGGCGCTGCGCAATACCCATGCGCCGACTTGCAAAATCTGTCCGCTGTCTTCGGCAACGGAAATGAAATCAACCGGCGAAATCAATCCTAATTCCGGATGCTCCCAGCGCAGCAAAGCTTCTATGCCGACCATGCGTCCATCGCTGACCCGGACCTGGGGTTGATAGTGCATCTGGAACTGGTTACGCTCCAGCGCATGGCGCAATCCATTTTCGAGTTGTAAAACGTGGGCGGAAGTGGCCTGCATTTCGGTGGTAAAAAATCGGTAGCCATTACGCCCGGCTTGCTTAGCGCGATACATAGCGACGTCGGCGCATCTGGAGAGCGCTTCAAAATCAACGCCATCGCCGGGATACATGGCAATGCCGATGGAGGGTGTAACAACCAGTTCGTACTGCTCGATCTGATAGGGCTGGCGCGATAACTCCAGTAGTTTTTCGACTACATACTTAGCACCAGCGGCATCGGTGTCGGGCAGTATTAAAATAAACTCATCCCCACCCAGACGCGAAATAGTATCTTGGCTGCGCACCGATTGCGTGAGGCGATTAGCCCATGCAATGAGGAGCTGATCGCCGACCTGATGGCCGAGCGAATCGTTGATGTTTTTGAAGTGGTCGAGATCGAGGAACATCACCGTCAATGCGCTTTGATTCCGTTGCGCAGTCGTCATATCGTGGCGAAAACGGTTCTTTAACAATTCCCGATTCGGCAGTCCTGTCAGAGGGTCAAAGTGCGCCAGCCGGTGTATGTAGGCCTGGGCTTCTTTATGTTCAGTGATGTCACTAAATATTGCAATATAGTTGGACGGCTCACTGTTGCCGTCGAGTACCCGAGTAATGAGCAACCAACCCATGTAGAGATGGCCATCTTTGCGGCGGAATGACATTTCACCCTGCCAATGTCCCTCCACATTAATGGTCGTCCACATGTTGTGATAAAAGTCCGCGCTGTGATGATCCGATTGCAGCATGGTCTGGTTCTGGCCCAGCGTTTCAGCCTCGGCGTAACCACTAATCGTGGTGAAGGCCTGATTAACCATAATAATGGTGCGGTTGGCGTCGGTCACCATGATCGCCTCACCACTTTGCTCAAATACTTTACCGATCAGATAGAGCTTCGCTTGCGCTTGCTTGCGCACGTGTATATCAGTGAGGGTGATACGAATCAGGTACGGCTTTACTGGCGGCAGATTCAACTGGGTAGCGTTTGTTACCGTAGCGGCTGCTTCATCAGATCTATCGGCTCTATCCGCTCCATCCACGCCATTATCTGATGTATTGACGTCTACCCGCAGGCAATCAAGCTGCGCGTCAAACGACGAGCCGTCATTGCGCTCCAGCAGCAGTTCACATTGATGTTGCTGATTGCGGCGTAGCACATTGATGAAATGCCGATGCCAGCGATCCTTATCGTCCGGGGCGATAAAACGCGCGAACCGACGCTGCAACAATTTGCTGCGCTCCACTCCCAAAAGCGCCGCAGCGGTCAGATTGATCTCAACAATGAGGCCCTCAGAGGTGAGGGTCATATAACCTACCGGCGCAAAATCGTAGAGGTCCACGTAGCGGTCACGCGACTCTTCCAGATTGACCTGGGTACGCCGCAATTCTTCATTCTGCATTTCCAGTTCGATCTGGTGCACGCGTAGTTCATGCAGCACTTCGTCGGCCGAGCGCTCCGGCAACGTCGGCAGGCTCGCCAATGGTATGCGGGCGAGCTGGATTTCCGCGTCTGAGCGCAGCTGCTCGGGAGTACTAAGTTTGTTAGTCATGGCCCCGCCGCCAGAGCCAGTAAAATCAAATTGGACTCACCGGTCTTACTTACAATCCGGCGGGCATTGAGCAGCATTTTTCGGCGACCGATGATGGGGAAATCCTGCTCGACAGGATAGTCTTCAAAGGTTTGATTGTGCTGCCGGACACTTTCCAATAATTGGCGCAGGGCGGGAATATCCCATTGCCGATTACCCACTTCATAAATCAAACACCCGACCGTATCTTGCGGCTGGACTTTGAATTCACGATAAAACGAATGGCTGGCAGAGATAATCCTAAAGGAGGTATCGAGCACCAGCAACGGTTCGCGCACGGTATTGATGATGCCTTCGGCTAACTGCTGCGCCTCCTTCGCCTCCATTGCCTTAATGTGTTCGGTAATATCGGTAAAGGTCAGCACAACGCCATCGATCACATTGTCGAGCGTGCGGTAGGGCTGGATGCGCGCCAGATACCAGTCGCCGTTGGTGGTAGAGACTTCGCGCTCGAGCGGAATTAAGGTGTCGAGCACGACCTGTGCTTCGTTTAACAGGTCTTCGCCGCGCAGTTCGGATTTGATGTCACCAAGCGCCCGGCCCATGTCCGAAGGAGCGAGTCGATAAATCCGTATCGCATCGCGCGTAAAGCGGCGCACATGCATGTGCTGATCTAAAAAAATCGTGCCGACATGAATATTTTCGAGCAGATTCTTCATGTCATTTTGCATGTCCGCCAGTTGCTCGATCTTGGCCTCTAACTCGGCGTTGACAGTGACCAGTTCCTCATTGACCGATTGCAACTCTTCTTTGGAAGTCTCCAATTCTTCATTGGTCGATTGCAATTCTTCATTGGTCGATTGCATCTCTTCGTTGACGCACTTGAGTTCTTCGTTGAAATTTTGCTGCTCTTCAATCGTGGTATGAAGGCTTTCTTTGGTGTAAGTCAACTCACGCTGCAACTCTTCAATTTGACGCAGTTCACCCGTAGTGACGAGGGTATCGCCCTCACTAAGCGCGAGAATGGCCATGGGTGCGGCGACATCCTTAAAACTGATGAGCAACAAATCTTGCTTGGTACTCGACTCCGATAACGGTCTGACACTGAGGCTCATCAATTGCGCGCTGTCGTGCATTTTGAGGGTGAGTTCGCAATTGAGCGTTGGCGTTCTAAGATTGGCGGCGGCATAGACGGCCACGCGTAGCTCCGGTTGCAGGCCGTCACGCGCCATCTCGATCACATTGAGCGAGGCCTGACCTGGTGCCGGACGCAGGTATTTCCCGGTATCTCCATGCACATACAGAATGTCTCCCTTGGCATCCGTAATCACGGACGCAGGTGCAAAGGTTTGCAACAAAACCCGTTTGGTGAGTTCGGCAAAGTTGATTTCTTTGGTTTTTTTGATGATTTCCTCCGGGGTTTTTCTACGGATCTCGGCGGTCCATGACAGATCGCGCGCTTGCACCAGACGTGTCGGTGTAGCCGATGGCATTGAGCGAAATAACTTCCACTTCCGGTTGATCGGCACAAACAATTCTGTATGGTTACCAACGCCTTCAGACGGCGAAAGCAGCAAGGTACCGTTTGGTTTGAGCGCGTAGTGGAAGGAAGGAACAAGCCGGTTTTGCAGCTCGGGCTCGAGATAAATCATAACGTTACGACAACTCAACAAATCAAGCTTGGTGAAGGGAGGATCCTTCAAAATGTTGTGCACCGCAAAGACGACCATTTCGCGAATTTCTTTTTTTATCCGGTAACCGGACTCTTCTCTGAGAAAAAACCGTTGCAGCCGCTCCGGCGTGATGTCGTCGGCAATGCTCAGCGGATAGACGCCGGCACGGGCAATGTTGATCGCCTCGCAATCAAGGTCGGTGCTGTAGAGCTGGACTCTGCATTCGCGCCCGCTTTCATTCATCAGCTCACGCAAAATGATGGCGATTGAATAGGCCTCTTCGCCGGTTGCGCAGCCAGCCACCCACACACGCAAAACATAGAAATCCGGCAGATCGGCGAGCAACGGCAACAGGATGTCCTGTTTCAGGATGACAAATGTTTCCGGGTCCCTAAAAAAGCGCGTCACATTAATGAGCAACTCCTTAAACAACACCTGGACTTCTTCCGGGTGTTCGCTGAGATAGCGCGTATATACGGCTATGTCATGAAGATTGTGCATGATCATGCGCCGCTGTATTCGGCGGAAGATCGTGTTGACTTTATAGAGTGAGAAATCGTGACCGGTGCCGTTGAGCAGCAACTGCAAAATCCTGCTGATACTGTTGCGGGTACTCTCAGTCGTCATGGCGTTGTTTGCAATGGTGGTACTGACACTATTTGCTGTATTTACTGTATCGAGTTTTTTCGAAACGGTAGACGGCTTGTCTGTCTTTAGCAAATGTCCTGCCATGTGGTCTGCTGGCAACGTAAAACTGACACAACCGGCATTAATCGCACTCTGTGGCATGCCACCGTACTTTGCCATGGCAGGATCCTGGGCATAAGAAATCCCTCCTACCCCCAGAATCGCGCTCAAACCGATGGTGCCATCGGTGCCAGTGCCCGACAAAACAATACCGATGGCCCTCGCGCCCTGATCCTTAGCGAGCGAACACATAAAGGTATCAATCGCCATGCGCTGCCCACGCGGCACGGTAGGTTCACTTAATTGCAGAACGCCTCGCGCAATCGTTAAGTCACGATTAGGAGGAATGACATAGACACAGTTCGGCATCACCTGCTGCTGATCTTGCGCCTCTGACACCGGCATCATGGTGCTGCGTTGCAAGATTTCAGTGAGCAGACTGGCGTGATCAGGATCAAGATGGGAGACAAGAATAAAAGCCATACCGCAATTGCTGGGGAACGGACGAAAAAACTGTTCGAACGCCTCCAATCCGCCAGCTGAAGCGCCGATACCGATAATCGGAAAGCTTTCGTCGGGTTTAGGTGCGCTTGTAAGTTGGTGTGTGCTCATGGTGCTCACGTTGGCATGGATGCCAGCGGACGCCGTATCAGGGGCGATAATCGTTTTAGCCAAGGTAAATGCCTTCTACCGAGGTACGTCCATCTACAGAAAATTTAACTATCACTATGTACAAGCCGGTAAAGACAAACGTCGATAAAGGAACATTTCAGGGCTTACGCAAAATGATTACCGCAGCACTCTTGCCTGGCTGGTACGGCTTAGAAAGCACAACGCCACACGGGCGATTTTGCGTAAGTCCTACTTATTTTAAGCACCACAGATCGACAATACCGGATGCGTTCGGCTATTTTTCTATCGCTTAGTAAGGCCGCATCATTGAGATGAGGCAACGACGTATAAACGATGAAGCGGTCTTACTTACTATCAAGGATAGCTATCGGGCAATAGTGTGTCCACCTAATTCATTGGATATCACAGTACGTTTTAACCAGTAACAATAAAGTAACAATAAAGTAACAGGAAAGTAACATCAATGCTGCAGAGTACAGACTCCCGAAGTAAAAAAATGTGCAAAAACCATCACAATTCTCTGTCAAATAAATCCGGACAAGCGCCGCCAACAAACAGGAAAGAAGCTACAGTTCATCATCTGCCAAAGTTGTAAAAACATTCAGTTGGACCATTACAAAGGTCGCATCCATGAAAACAGCGCTCGCCATTTTTGCCCTGTGTTTCCAACTAACCGGCTGTATATCGCCAAATAATTTTAGTTGCGATCAACCCGATATCCGGCCTATCTGGTGCAATGGCCGCGCCATTCAAACCGAGGACGCCCACCCCAAATAAAAATAGCTGCATCCTACTGAACAAGGATGCGGCTATTGTCATAAAGTACTTCAGATCGGTGCTTAATTGAGGTACCCACGTCAGGCGTCTACCTCATGCGCCCACACCGCACTAACGAGAGCGTATGGTCACGCCAGTATCGACGATGCCATAGATATCCACCGATGACCCGCTACTGTAGCCACCACCGTAGTAGCCACCACCATAACCGCCGCCGTAGCCGCCGCCGTAATTGGTCACGCCAGTGCTGGCACAACCGACAAGCAGTAAGACTGCGGATAAACCGCCGATAGTTAAGAGAGTCTTCAAAAGAGATTTCATTGTTTTCATTGGAAACTTTTCAGATGTGAGCTACCGCGTTAACTATCAATGGAAGGATTTCGACTCAGTAACTCTCAAACAGTTCGCATCCGACGCAACACTACCCGGATGAACTTTTCCCGCGCAATCCATTCTCAGCCCCGTTCTGGCTAGCCCCTACCTTTCTTTTTACAATACAAACCAACACCATGCCTACATCAAAAACACACTCACCCATTCGCCGCACCTTACTCCTCGCGCTAGCCGCTACGCCCTTGATACAGATTGGTTCAGCCTGGGCCGCTAACGGCAATGCGGCCTCTGCGCAGTTCGCCGCACTAGAAAGCCAATCGGGTGGTCGACTTGGCGTTACGGCAATCAACACGTCCAACGGCGCACAATTGCACCACCGCGGCGATGAACGCTTTCCCCTCTGCAGCACCTTCAAAGTACTCGCAGCGTCCGCCATACTTGCGCGCAGCATGCATGAAGATGCGCTGCTGCAACAGCGCATCATGTACCAACACAGCGACCTGGTGACCTACTCGCCCATTACAGAGAAGCACGTCGCCACCGGCATGACCATCGCCGAACTATGCGCGGCAGGGCTGCAATACAGCGACAACACCGCCGCAAATCTACTAATGAAGATACTCGGCGGTCCGTCTGCTGTGACCGCCTTTGCCCGCAGCATCGGCGACAATGCGTTTCGTATCGACCGCTGGGAGACCGAACTCAACAGCGCCATTCCCGGCGATCCTCGGGACACTTCAACGCCTATGGCGATGGCGCACAGCTTGCAGAAACTCGCACTCGGCGACACCCTTGCCGCACCGCAACGGGAGCAGTTGCAACGCTGGATGCGCGGCAATACCACAGGTGCAGCCAGAATCCGTGCGGGTGTTCCCGCCGATTGGCAAGTCGGCGACAAAACCGGCAGTGGCGACTATGGCACCAGTAACGATGTCGGCGTGCTATGGCCGCCAGCTAAAGCGCCTATCATCCTGGCGCTCTACTTTACGCAGCGTGAAAAAGAGGCAAAGTCACAGAACGAAGTACTGGCGGCAGCGACGCGAATAGTGGTGGGGGCTTTTAGTTAAGTGCTGGAGGGACAGCCTGCCCAACACCAGGATTTAGTGGGGCAGGCATCTTTACACCTGGAAGCGCTCAACTGCCGTTTCCAGGATAATAAGTCCTCACTTTCCCTGCCTCCGCCAACTCCTATGCCCGTCTCTCTCGACAAACTACTCGTCATCGGTATCTCCTCCCGCGCCTTATTTGATCTGGAGGCCGAAGAAGCGATTTTTCGCACGCAAGGATTGGCCGCCTTTCAGCAGCATCAACTGCTCAACGAAAACAACATTCTCAGACCCGGGGCGGCCTTTGCATTGGTACGGGCGTTGCTCAAACTCAACCATCTGACGCCCGGTCAGCGGCTAGTCGAAGTCGTCATTATGTCGCGCAACTCGACTGAAACTTCGATGCGGATTTTTAATACGATCGCGCATTACGGGCTTGATATCACCCGCGCAGTATTGTCGGGCGGCGCATCGCTGGCACCGTATCTGCACGCCTTCAATGTCAGCCTGTTTTTATCCCTGCATGAAGACGACGTGCAAGCAGCGATCAATTCAAATACAGCGGCGGCCTTGCTCTACCAAATGCCCGCCCATCAGCCACAACCACGCGACATCGCCGAGCTCGATCAAATCCGCATCGCCTTTGACGGTGACGCGGTGATTTTTTCGGATGAGTCGGAGAAGATTTTTCAGACCAGCGGGATGGAGGCTTTTGAAGAGCACGAACGTGAAAATGCATTGAAACCCCTGCCGGAAGGGCCATTTGCACGACTGCTCATGGCGCTGTCGTTTATCCAAAGCAATTTCAAAAATCCCGATGGACGCGCCGCGCCGATCAGAACCGCACTGGTCACGGCACGCTCGTCCCCAGCGCACGAACGCGTCATCCGCACCCTGCGTGCCTGGAATGTGACCATCGACGAAACATTCTTTATGGGAGGCGTTGCTAAGTCAGACGTATTGGCGGCATTCAAGCCGCATATGTTTTTTGACGACCACCCGGATCATTGCGACCGTGCGGCCAGCCATGTGCAAACCGGGCGAGTGCCGATTAAATGGCAAGGGGATGACCATACGCAATCTTGATGCCGTCTTAATTGATCAGAACTTCAGGCAATCAACCCAAAACGCTTCAATTGCGTACGCAGCATATTGCGGGTAACGCCCAATACCTTGGCCGTCTGGACCTGATTTTGATGGCAACTCGCGAACGCCGTATCGATCAGGGCTTTCTCCACCATTTCGAACAAATCCTGCGGAGCTTGCTTGATGCAATCGGCAAACAAGGCCGTCAGCCGATGCTGCATCGACGCCATTGCACCGGTCGATTCCACTAACGGCTGCGACACAGGATCGAATCCCGCCCCGGTCTGAGCACCGAAGTTCAGCGACGGCGGAACATTTCCCGTGAGCCTCAAATCATCCTTCACGATCACATTGCTATCGCACACAATCAAGGCATGATGGATCACGTTTTCCAGTTCGCGGATGTTGCCCGGCCAGTGATACGCCTCCAGCAACTGCTGCGCGACCACACTCAAGGTCACGCCTTCGAGCTTCAAACGGGCGCTGTAGCTGGCAATAAAGTGACGCGCCAACGGCAAAATGTCGCCTGCGCGAGCGCGCAATGGCAACGTACTCACCGTGGCCACATTGAGCCGGTAATACAAATCGGAGCGGAACTTGTTGAGTAATATGGCTTGCGGCAAATCAACGTTGGTCGCAGCAATCAAGCGCACATCAAACGGAATCGGACGGCGCGCACCCAAGCGCACAACCTGACGCTCTTGCAGCACGCGTAATAGCTTGACCTGCACTCCCAGCGACAATTCGCCCACTTCATCGAGCAGCAAAGTGCCGCCATTAGCCGCCTCAAACCAACCCGCACGCGCATGGGTTGCGCCCGTAAAGGCCCCCGCTTCATGTCCAAACAATTCAGAGTCAACCAAGGAATCACAGAAAGCACCGCAATTGACCGCAATAAATGGACCGGGCCGACCGCTCTGTTCGTGGATATGCCGGGCAATCAATTCCTTACCGGTGCCGGTGTCGCCTGACACCAACACAGTGGCATCGCTGAGAGCGACGCGTTCGATTTGTTTGAGCAATGCCGCCGAGCGCGGATCATGAAACAGCATCGCTTTGGCACGCGCCGGGGATGCTGCGGGAGCAGTCTCAGGAAAAGTTAAAAGTTTGTTCATCACGCGTCGCCAATACCAAGCAATGGGCCAGATTAACAGCAATATCGCCGTGCAAGATTGATTGATTTCAAAAAATATTTATACGATTTTCAGTACAAATACCATTGAGCAATTAACGTGCCCGTCTTTATCGCTCGACGCTATAGCTAAACACCCCCCGTGCCCGGGCGCACGCCCTTTTTATGGGAAATGCATGCGCCAATTTTGTGCATGCAGATTTCTAAAATGCGGCAACCAGGCTGTTGTTTCGCAACCACGGTTAGTTATAACAGCTATCACTAAAAATGATAGCTGTGAGTATTACCGCATGCGTTTAACTTTACTTTAATGGATGACGAACCTGCATACCCCACAACTGCGCTAAATCAGCAACGCCGTCGGTCCCTGAAACCGTACTGAACGCTTGTATCGCCTGATCTTTCTGGCCTGCCAACTGATAAGCGATGCCCAAATGCAACTTCGCTTCTTCGCTGTTTTTGATGCCGCCTTTTTTAAACCCGTCCTGCATCAACGCCAAGCCCTCGTCAAACTGACCGGCACTCACTAATGCATACCCGAGATTGATCGCGCCGGTCCCCTCTTTCGCCTTCGATGCATCGGCCTTGCTTTGCGTCATCGCTTTCAGATCAGCCGCAGCGGCTTGCGTGGCCTTATCGCGCAACTGCTTTTGTCTGGCAGCATCGACCGGGCTATCCAACAGATGTGCGCGCAAGCCCTGATCCAGCGTTTGTTTCGCCTCCGCCGGAAATCCTGCCAGCAAGGAGAGTTGCGCCATGTCCATGACTTCGGTCGCCGTTTGCAGTTGCACGGTAGCGGCTTTGAGGCGGTACAGATCCAACATCATGTGATCGGTGAATCCGGGTTTGCTTTGTATCCGGTTGAGGATATCGATCCAGTATTCTTTTTTCGGGTAATCGGCGGTGAGTTTTTCGAGCGCGCTGAGATAGGCGGTTTTGTCGTTGGCTTTGAGGGTGCAGTCGACTAGCAATTTGAGATCGGCTTCGGAGGGTATGCGGTTGGCGGCCTTGTCTTCTGCGATGGCGGTTTGCAAGGCGCTGGTGGCTTCGGCGATGTCGTTATTCTTGTACCAGGCTTGGATTAAGGTGCTGCGGATTTGGAGATCGTTGCTGTTGTCTTTGCGGGCGCGCGATAGCCAGATGATGGCTTTGGGGTAGTTTTTGGCTTCGTAGTACAAGTTGCCGGTGGCGGCGATTGTTTTGCTCTGTTCGGGGGCTGGGAGGCGGTTGGTTGCGATGATGGCCTCAAACGTTGCGGCGGCTTGGGCGTTGTCTCCGGCACGCGCTGCTGTGGGGGCGCGCATGCGGGCGATGGTGAATTTTTCCCAGTCGGTTTGATTGGTGATGGTGTCGGTTTGGGCTATTTTTGCGAGGGCTTCGGGGAATTGTTGTTGCTTGAATAGGTCTTGGGCGGCTTGTAGTAACAGGCCTATTTCTTGACGGATTGGTTCGGGTTGGGATTGGGTGTCGGCTGCCTGGGTGCTGGTTGGTTGAAGCGCGGTTGTCAGGCTGATTGCTGCTAGTAGCAGGCACATTGTTGGGAATTTTTTTAATGTTGGCATGGGTGCTCCTTTGATTGGAAACGGGTTATTCGTTTATTGGTAACTGAAACGGTATGTGCTCCGTTGATGCTTGCCGGGGGCGGCCCGGCAGCCGGTTACCTTTTTTTTCTTTTCCTAAAAAAAAAAAAAAAAAAAAAA
>NZ_JBRIIQ010000079.1:0-17449 GCF_052976905.1 Glaciimonas sp. GG7
GGATTGGTTTTATTGGTAGGAATGGAGAGCTAAAACACGCCATGTCAAAACTGGACCGTAAGCGAGACGGTTGAGGACGTGCAGGGCTTTTTCGTTGTCGGTCAGCGGTGTTGATGCGCTTAAAGGGGGAGCGGCAAAAGCGCTGAGGGGGTTTAGTAAACTCAGCCCCAGGCTCAATAAAAACGCAATCGTAAGCAATGCTGCAAGGGAGGCGTTTAGACGGAGTTTTGATATGGTCGTCATCTGATTGCGCGTGTCCGGTGAAGTCTCTCGGATGGTGGTCAGAGCTTAACGCTCGACGGATCGAAAAGTGAACACGCGCTGTGTAACAGTATGTAATGGAATCAATGCAGGAATCAAAGCAGAAACCAAAGCAGAAACCAAAGCAGGGCTTAAAGAACTTTCCCCGGATTCATCAAATTAAGCGGGTCCAGCGCTTGTTTGATGGTCCTCATCAAACCGATCTCAATAGCAGATTTGTAGCGTAATAACTCTTCCCGCTTCAATGCGCCTATCCCGTGCTCGGCAGAGATCGAACCACCGAATTGATGCACGCTGTCATGCACGACCCGGTTGATCGCCGACTGTTGCGCCAGAAACGCGTCGGCGTTCTGGCCGACTTCGGGCGAGACGTTGTAATGTAAATTGCCATCGCCCAAATGACCGAAAGTGACGTTACGGCAACCGGGAAAATGTTGCTGCAACAAGGCGTCGGTGACGCTGATAAATATGGCGATTTCAGAAATGGGCAGGGAAACATCATGCTTGATATTTTTGCCTTCTTTGGCTTGCGCTGAGGAGATGCTTTCACGCCATTGCCAGAGCGTTTTCGATTGCGTCGATGAGCTTGCTAATACAGCATCCTGACAAATACTCTGATCCAGCGCCGTCGCTAACAGCGCTTCGAGCATGGCGCTGGCATGGGCTTCCGATTCGCTGTCTGAGATTTCCAGCAAGACGTAGTGTGGACTATGCGCAGCAAAAGGAAATGTCAAATGCGGCATATGTTTAGCAACCAATTGCAGGCACAGGTCCGACATCAACTCGAAACCGGTCAGCGCCGGGCCGCAATGGCCTTGCGCCAGTGTGAGCAGACGCAGCGCCTGATCGGGCGTTTGCAGAGCGACCAAGGCGGTGAGCTGTGCTTTTGGGAGCGGAAATAGTTTCATGACCGCTGCCGTGATGATGCCCAGTGTGCCTTCTGCGCCGATAAACAGATCGCGTAAATCGTAGCCGGTATTGTCTTTACGCAAGCCGCGCAGGCCTTGCATGATCTCGCCTTGCGCGGTGACAACTTCCAGTCCTAAACATAATTCGCGTGTGTTGCCGTAGCGTAGAACCGCTGTGCCACCAGCGTTGGTGGCGAGGTTGCCGCCGATGGTGCAGCTTCCTTGGGCGGCTAACGATAGTGGGAACAGGCGATTTGCCGCGAGTGCTGCTTCTTGCACCCGTTGCAAGATGCAGCCAGCTTCAACGGTGATAGTCTGATTGACCGGATCAACGGCGCGCATCTGATTGAGGCGGCTTAGCGACAACACAATTGCGTGGCCGCTACTATCGGGCACGCTGCCGAGAACGAGGCCGGTGTTGCCACCCTGGGGAACGACCGGGATATTAAATTGATTGCACAACTTCACAATGGCGGCGACTTCTGCGGTGTTGCCGGGTTTGACCACGGCGATGGCCTGACCTGTGTAGCGTTGGCGCTGGTCGGTCAGATACGCCGCTTTGTCGTCAGTATTGGTGAGGACGTGGGCGTACCCGATGGCATTTTTGCAGGCTTTAGTGAAATCATGGAAGTCAGTTGGCATGGTTATTTTGAGCGGGCTGCTTTTTCAATTGCTTCTTTTGCTACTGCCTTGGCGACTTTTTTGTAGGGACGCAAATACATGAGAGAGCAGACGAAGTAGATGAAGGTCAGCGCAACTTCAGCCCAGCCCAGCATGGCTGACAGATGATTGCTGTCGCTTGTTGCGCGCACGATGCCTTCGGCAAAATAAATCAAGATCAGCATGGACGACCATTGCAGCGTATAGATGTCACGCTTCAACACGCCGCGCAATGGCAGCAGCAAGGGCAGGACTTTGAGCACCATCCAGGAGCCGCCCGGGCGCAAGGGTGCTAAGAATAGTTCCCACGCTACGCACAGAGCGATGAGCGCGAGCAGACTACCGGCAGCGCCGAAGTACAGCCAGCGCGGAGGTTGCGGCGTTGGTATGTTCTGGATTGCCGTTGTATTGGTGGCATATTTGTTGCCATCGTCTTTTTTCATCGCATTTTCCTTATGCTGCTTGCAGCCTGTATGCGGTTTGGGCCAGACGTTTACCTTGGGCGATGGCCAGAGTCCGGCTCTCGGTGGAAATCGGATGGCTGCCATTCAAGCCCGACCAATGGCTCGCGCCGTAGGGAGTGCCGCCGCTGCTGGTGGTCATCAGTTCTGGCAGCGTGTACGGCAAGCCCATCACCAGCATGCCATGGTGCAGCAGCGGCAGCATCATCGAGATCAGGGTCGATTCCTGACCGCCGTGCAGGCTCCCGGTGGACGTGAACACACAAGCCGGTTTGCCAGCCAGAGCGCCGCCCAGCCATTGCGTGGTGGTGCCGTCCCAAAAATATTTTAGTGCCGAGGCCATATTACCGAAGCGGGTGGGCGATCCTAGTGCTAAGCCGGCGCATTGTTCCAAATCTTCCAATTCGACGTAGGGTGCGCCCTCTGCCGGTACCGACGATTCGGTCGCTTCGGTGACTGTAGAAATGGCCGGCACGGTGCGCAGGCGTGCTTCGCAACCGGGAGTGGCGTCGATCCCTTGCGCGATCAATTCGGCAAGTTTGCGCGTTGCGCCATGGCGGGAGTAATACAAAACCAGGATGATGGTTTTGTGGCTGGTGCTAAGGGGTGTTTTTGATAGGCTCATAGGTTGGTATTATAGGGCGCTTTGCCGCTGTCTTTGCTCCTGTATCGGGACTGAGATAGTCCCGAAAAGTATTCCCTCCATCACGCTGTAAGAACACAATAAAAATATGTTTTCATTTAAATTTTCCCGCCTGCGCGGTTTGTCATGGACTGAACTGCGCGACCTGGTGCGGTTTGCCGGACGTCGTCTGAGTGAAGAGCGGTTACCGCAAGTCGCCGGTAGTCTGACTTTCATCACGATTCTGGCGTTAGTGCCGATGGTGACGATTGCGCTGGCGATTTTTACGGCGTTTCCGTTGTTCAGTACTTTTCGGGCATCGCTAGAGGCCTATTTTGTGCACAACCTGATGCCGAAAGGGATTGCCAACACCATTCTCGATAATCTCAATCAATTCGCCAGCAAATCGGCGCGCTTATCGGCGGTCGGCGGGGTGGCGCTGGTGGTCACGGCTGGTATGACGATGTCAACGGTCGATCAGGTGTTTAACAGCATCTGGCGCGTTAAAACCCAGCGTCCACTTATCCAGCGTGCGTTGGTATATTGGACGCTGGTGACGCTGGGGCCGTTGCTCATCGGTATCTCCATTTCTGTCACGTCGCATCTGACCGAGGCCACCAATGGATTGGTCATGAGCTGGCTGGGCACCTGGTTTTATAGCGCGGTTTCGGTGGCGTTGACGACGGCGGCGTTTACCTTGCTGTATATCGTCGTGCCTAACCGGGTGGTTGACTGGCGGGACGCCGTCTGGGGCGGCTTGTTTGCAGGGATTGCGTTTGAGATTGCCAAACGCATTTTTGCCGTTTATATCATCAAATTTCCGACTTATACCGTGATTTACGGGGCGTTAGCCGCATTGCCGATTTTTCTGCTGTGGATTTATATGCTGTGGATGATCACACTGGTCGGCGCGTTGGTGGTGGCGGCGTTGCCGGTGATCAAGTATGAGCGCTGGTGGCATTTACCGGCACCCGGGAGCGCTTTTGTCGATGCGATGGCGGTATTGGCCGTCTTGCATCAGGCCCGCGCCACGGATGATTCTGCGGCTGTCAGCGCAATGCAGATTCGGCGCGCGACGCGTCTTGGCTTTGATGAGTCGGAACATTTGTTGCAGCAAATGCTGGAAGTCGGCTGGGTGGGTCGTATCAATACCGGTGCGAAGTTGCGCAAACGCATACGCTGGAATCGCCGTGCCTTATCCGATACCGATCAATGGACTTTGCTGGTCAATCCCGAGAGTCTGAAACTGGCTGAAATTTATCGCCTGTTCGTCTTTAATACGGCGTCCGACGTCATTACGGTCTCGCCAGTGGCGAAGCAAGTTGAAGAGGCGATTGAGGTCGGGCTGGATCAGTCTTTGGGGCGTTATCTGGCCTCGGCTGAGCAAGCATAGTACGCAGACAAGTAAAAACGCCCCGAAGTTCGGGGCGTTTTTCATGCAGTCCTGGCAATGTAAAAAATCAAGAGCAAGCCTTGCCATGATCAGCGTGATCGCCAGCCGCTTTGGCTGCCGCTTCTGTCATGTATGCACCGGCTTTGGTTTTTCCATACCATTTCGAGCCCATGCAATGGTAGGTTTTTGAGCTGGTGTTGACCCAGACCTGGCCGGGGCCGCCGCCTGCGGCTTGTGCCATAGCAGGGGCTGCCATTGGACTTTTCATTGGAGCTGCTGCTGCAGGAGGTGTTGCGGGAGCGGCTTTGCCGTACCAATCTTTGACTCCACCGTGACTTGAGCAAGCGCCTTTATTTGTAGCGGCGGAAGAGTAGGAGCCATCCTTACAAAGCCCGGTTGTGCCTGCCGGAGCGACAGCAGGCGCGGCGGTTTGGGCGTATCCGCTGGCGGAGAAGGTTAGTCCTGCGGTCAAGGCGATCATCGCGATTGTCATTTTCATCGTATTTCTCCAAAAGTTATTGAGATACCAATTAAATAATCTTGCTCTATGAATACTATGCATGGACGCTGATAAATACAAACACTGATTGACGGGTGATGTGTTGATTTTTGGTGATTAATTTGATGCGTCTGCTAAGTCATAACGAACTTAAAAGGTATTTGGAGGACAACTGTAATGAAATTTATTTTGTTGCTTTAATGAAACAAAATTGGGCATCCTTCCGTATGGATGCTTAAAAAGATATTTTCCCGGTGAGCATTTGGCCGTACATCACCCAATCGCCGATGAACGAATAAAGCGGCTGCTCAAAGGTAGCCGGACGATTTTTCTCAAAGACAATATGACCTGTCCAGGCAAAGCCGTAACCACAGAAAGCAGCAGCCAATAACCACCATGGATTACCGCTAAATATCAGCATCAGCAGGGCTACTAGCGCGAATGTCGAGCCGATAAAGTGCATGCGCCGACAGAGCCGGTGTGCGTGTTGGCTCAGGTAGTCTGGATAAAACGCCGCAAAAGACGTGTATTTTTTACGCCTCATTCATTTCTCCTTCAACCATACAATTTCTGTCGCAAAATTAAATAAATGCTCCAACACAGCATCCGGTTGTTCGGCCATGAGCGCATGGCCACTATCGACCTGCGCTACCTTTGCATGGGGGATGGCGCTGATGAGAGCGTTAGCCGCTTTCGGTGGCGTCATGACATCGCGTTTTCCCAGTAAAAATAAGACCGGGCAGCGCACTGCTTTTGCTGCTGCATCGCCGCCTTGATAAGCATTGCAGGCAACAAAATCGGTATGGAAAACGGTATTGGTGGCGTCCGTCCGGGCCGGATTGCGCAGGTCCTGTTGCGCTATGCGCTCCATCAAGCGTTGACTGCCGCCGAGAACATAAAAGCCGGGGCCGGGGCAAGAGGGTTTTTGGACGAAACTGGCATGCGACCATTGATTGACCATGCCGATGGCGCTTGCGGGGTCATGATTGGCGGCCTCCAATAGCGCATCCGAGACTTTCATCGGCCAGGCGCTGGCGACCATGGCAATGCCGCAGATGGCTGAGTCAGTAGCGGCGCTTTCCAATGCAATGAGCGAGCCCATGCTATGGCCGATGATGAGCGCTTGGTTGACACCGGCAGCCTCGATCAGCGCCAGCAGCCAGGCAGACATTGCCTCCACCGTTGTCAGCGGCGCGCCTTGGCTGCGCCCATGTCCGGGTAAATCGACTGCTAACACGCTAAACCCGTGGTGCGCGAAATAGCGGGTTTGCAAGGCCCAGACGGAATGGTCGTTTTGTGCGCCGTGGACAAATATCGCCGTCGGTAAGGCGGCATCAAAGGGTTTGCCACCGGTGTAGCACCAGGCGTCGTGGCCTTGAATAGTGATGAGCATTTAAGCCTCCTTTTTTGGCAGCCGTTGTGCCGCTTTCAGGCCGTAGGCCAAATCCTCAATCAGATCGTCGATATTTTCCAATCCAACCGATAGCCGCAATGTGCCTTCGCCGATTCCGGACGCGGCCAGTTGTTCGGCTGGCACGCGGAAATGGGTGGTGGAGGCGGGATGGATGACCAGCGATTTGGCATCGCCGACATTGGCTAAATGGGAAAATATTTTCAATGATTCGACCATGCGGCGACCGGCTGCACGGTCTCCCTTCAGATTGAAGGAGACTACCGCCCCGCAGCCTTTGGGGAGTAGGCGCTGCGCCAGCGCATGATCGGGATGAGATGCTAGTTCCGGGTAGGCGACTGAGGCTACGGCGTCGTGCCGCATCAGAAACTCAACCACGGCGCGGGTATTGGTGACGTGTTTTTCCATACGCAGGGCCAGCGTTTCGACGCCTTGCAAAATAGCAAAAGCGTTATGCGGGCTCATGGCTGCGCCAAAGTCGCGCAAGCCTTCGCGCCGGGCGCGTAAAGCAAAGGGCGCGACGGTTGATTCTTCAGAGAAAACCATGCCGTGAAAGCCGTCGTATGGTGCGCATAACTCGGCGAAGTGGCCGGTTTTGTCATAGGCGTGCTGCCAGTCGAAAGTGCCGCCATCGACCAACAGACCGCCCACTGCCGTACCGTGGCCGCAGAGGAATTTAGTTGCCGAGTGAAACACCAGATCGGCGCCATGATCGAACGGGCGCAGCAGATAAGGCGTGGTGAAGGTGGAATCGACCAGCAGCGGTAAATAGTATTCATGCGCTAGCGCCGCTACGCTGGCAATATCGAGTACGTCGAGGCCGGGATTGCCGAGCGTTTCGCCGAATAAGACTTTGGTATTCGGTTGAATTGCAGCGCGCCAGGCGTCCAGATCGCGTGGATCGACGAAGGTGGTGCTGATGCCGAAGCGCTTTAAGGTGTACGCCAGCAAGTTGTGCGAGCCACCGTATAGGGCGCGTGAAGCGACGATGTGCGATCCGGCTCCGGCGATGGTAGCCAGTCCAAGATGTAAGGCGGCCTGTCCGCTGGCGACCGCAATCCCGGCCACACCGCCTTCGAGGGCGGCAATGCGCTCTTCGAGCACGGCGTTGGTGGGATTGGAGATGCGCGAATAGATGTGACCGGCGCGCTCCATATTAAAGAGCGAGGCGGCGTGGTCGGAGTCCTTGAAGACGAAGGCGGAACTGAGGTAAATCGGGGTGGCACGTGCGCCCGTGGTGGGGTCGGGGATGGCACCGGCGTGCAGGGATAAAGTATCGAAACCGGGGGATTTTAGCTTGCTCATGAAGAGGCGTTCTCCTTTCAAACTGCTTAATTTAATATTGGTATATAAACATTTTTCCCGTGTAACAGTCAGCAGTAGATTTTTCGACGGGCTTAAGCTACATTCTAGGGACACATAGGACAGGGATATTTCGCAGAAATAATGCTGTTTACGCATATTTCTGCCAATTTTCTTAGCCCGACAGACTCCCCAAATACAAGACCATAAGCATAACAAGCAAAGGCAGGATGACCCAATGAAAGTTTCTGAGATACTTAAAGTCAAAGGCAACATCCT
Organism: Glaciimonas sp. GG7; assembly: GCF_052976905.1. Classification (NCBI taxonomy): domain Bacteria; kingdom Pseudomonadati; phylum Pseudomonadota; class Betaproteobacteria; order Burkholderiales; family Oxalobacteraceae; genus Glaciimonas; species Glaciimonas sp. GG7. The sequence goes on from NZ_JBRIIQ010000079.1 coordinate 7,797, forward strand.
CTATACCGTGACGCCGGAGACACCGTTACTGGAGGCTGCTAATACGATGGCCGAAAAAGATATCGGCTCGCTGGTAGTGATGGAATTCGGCACACTGGTTGGCATGCTGACTTTCCGTGAGGTGTTGAAAGCGGTGCATGAAAACGGCGGTGAAGTCGGTAGCTTCACGGTGCGCAAACATATGGATGACAGTCCGATTTCGATCACGCCAGATACCGAAGTCAATGAAGTGCGACGCCTGATGCTGGAACGCCATGCGCGTTATGTTCCGGTGATGGACGCCAGTACCTTGCTCGGCGTGATGTCGTTTTATGACGTTGCCAAAGCTGTGCTGGAAGCGCAGGGTTTTGAAAACAAGATGCTCAAAGCCTATATTCGCGACTGGCCTGGAGAGTCTGCTTCGCTAGACGATTGATACCGTAGACCCCGGAGATTATTTAAAAAAAACCGTTGGTGGCACAATTGGCCGCCGACGGTTTTTTTATATCTGCTATTAACTTATTTGACGATTGCTTATGCCCGCACAAAACCGACCAAATCAATTCTCCTTGTTGCGCCAGCGCCGCTTTGCGCCGTTCTTTTGGACGCAGTTTTTAGGGGCCTTCAATGACAATGTATTCAAGACAGCGTTGCTGACGATCCTCACTTATGACGCGCTGAGCTGGACCACGCTGGACTCCGGCTTTCTGAATAATTTGATTCCCGGTTTGTTTATCTTGCCGTTCGTACTGTTCTCGGCAACATCGGGCCAATTCGCCGATAAATTTGAAAAGTCGCGCATTGCGCGCTATGTAAAAGTACTGGAGATTGCGATTATGTCGTTAGCCGCGTTTGGCTGGATGACGCATAACCTCTGGTTGCTGATAGGTGCGGTGGTCGGCATGGGCTTGCATTCGACATTATTCGGCCCGGTTAAGTACGCTTATTTACCTCAGCAGTTAAAGAAGGACGAGCTCATTGGCGGCAATGGCGTCATTGAGATGGGCACCTTCGTCGGTATTTTGTTGGGTGAAATTATTGGTGCGGTGCTGGTCGTGCAAAGGCCGTGGGGAATCCCACTTGTGGCGGGCTGCACACTATCCGTGGCGGTCATCGGTTGGCTGTTTAGCTGCCGCATTCCAATCACACCAGCGCCTGAGCCGAGCTTGAAAATTAATTGGAATCCGTTCACCGAAACGGTCCGCAATCTGGGTTTCTCCCGTAAAAATCGGCCAGTGTTTCTGGCGATGCTGGCGAATTCCTGGTTTTGGTTTTATGGGGCGATTATCCTGGCGCAGTTTCCGTTGTATGCCAAAAATTATTTGCATGGCGATCATAGCGTTTTCGTTCTATTGCTCACCGTGTTTTCACTCGGCGTCGGTACCGGGTCGTTGCTGTGCGAATGGCTTTCCGGGCGCAAGGTGGAAATTGGTCTGGTCCCACTGGGGGCGATTGGGTTGTCGGTGTTTGGGTTGGAATTGTTTCTCGCCAGTGGGGCTTATATCAATACCAGCGCCGTGGATTTTCTCGGGTTTGTTGCGCACAGCGGTAGCGTACGGGTTCTGTTCGCCTGTTTGATGATCGGCTTGTTTGGCGGTGTGTACGTCGTGCCCTTGTTCGCGGTCATTCAGACCCGTTCTGATCCCGCCCATTTGTCGCGAACCATCGCGGGGATGAATATCCTCAACTCTTTATTCATGGTGGTAGCCGCCTTGTTGGCGATGGTGTTATTAAATGTCGGGATGACGATTCCTCAGATTTTTATGTTGACTGCGATTTTGAATGCCGTCGTGACGCTCTGTATTTTTTCGGCCGAGCCGGACTATCTGCTGCGTTTTCGGGGCTGGATATTGCGTCGTGAGGGGGTCTGAGCATGCAGATAAAACCATCTGATCTACGTCCGATTATTTCCCGTTGGCTGCAAGAAAAGCAGCTCTCGCCTGCGGCCGGAGAACGCGCATTAGCGTTGTCTGGCAACTTGCCCGACGGCACCGACTGGAAGCATTTTCTGGAGAAAGTGTGTTTGTTTTCCGGGGCTTTGTTTCTCGTGGTCGGAGTCATTTTTTTCTTTGCCTTTAACTGGCAAGAATTGCCGAGACTGGCAAAGTTCAGTTTGCTGCAAGGTATGCTCATCACGGCAGCCTTACTGGCCCATCGTTTTACGCTAGATACCGCAAAGGGCCAGGCCGCAATGCTAGCTGCGATGCTGTTATGTGGCGCGCTGCTAGCCTATTTCGGGCAAACCTATCAAACCGGCGCCGATCCTTATCAATTATTTCTAACCTGGAGTATGTTGATTTTTCCGTGGGTATTGATCTCGCGCCTCAATACGGCCTGGTGTTTATGGTTGGGATTATTGAATCTGGCGTTGGTGTTGTATGTAGAGCGGGATACCTTGGATTTTTTCGTCGCCAAGGAGACCGAGAACGGCTTGATGGTATCGGTCTTCTGGCTCAATCTGGTGGTTTGGGCTGGCGCTGAAATTAGCGTAAAAGTCAGCGTTCCTCGCAGTTATCAGCAATCCGAAGTAGCCGTAAAATTATATAAATACCGGTACTTTATTCGCTTTGCTGGTTTGCTCGTATTGGCAGCACTGACGCTCGGTACGATTTATTTTATTTTTTTGCGGACACGGATGATGGCGCCATCGCTATGGATAAATAGCAACGCGATTGCCATGTTGGTGGTTCTCGCCGGATTTTTCGTCCTGTATCGCCGTCGCCATGATCTGCCATTATTAAGTGCCAGCTGTCTGGCGTTGATTGTGATCGGAGCGGTGCAACTGGACGTCTTATTTTTTCCTGGTTTGAATGATAGTTCGCCCTTTAATTTGATGGCGATTGTTCTGTTTCTTGTCGGCACTTCGACCATCGCTGCGCTGTGGTTGCGCAGCTTGCAACGCAGGTGGCGTCAAAAGGAATTGGCATGAAAGCGCATGCGGACAGGTTGTGGCAACAGTTGCATACCGATGGTTTGGTGAAGACGGTACAAGCGCCAGCAGGGTTGTCCACAGATGTGGCGACGCCTTGGTATATCAATTTGATGCTGGGTCTTAGTAGCTGCGTGGGCGGCGTGTTTCTGATGTATTTTTGTATGTCGTTTATCGATCGGTCGATGTATGAGGCCCGCATTTTGCTGGTTGTCGGGTTAGTGCTGGTTGCGGTCGCGTGTGCCATTTATCAGATGATTCGGCGCACTGGCATGGCCGATTTCGGGCAGTATTTTGCGCTGACATTGAGTCTGGCCGGTCAGGGCATGTTGCGATATTGGCTGGTGTCGACGTATGGCGCAAATGGCGTCGGGTCATTGTTTGCGATGGCGGCATTTGAACTGGTCTTGATTGTGCTGGCACCTAATTTTTCTCACAGAGTGTTGAGTACTTTTTTGTTGCTACTGACATTGGATCTTGGGTGCAGGACATTGTTGGGAGCCAGCCCTGTTCTGCCGATTTGCACCGGGCTGGTTGCGTTGCTGTGGTTGGATGAATCCAACTGGCAAGTGCGCTTGCGGCAGGCGTTTCTGCCGATGGCGGTTGGGTTGACGTTGTCTTTGCTGTGGTTGGCGTTGATCGTGCAAGGGGACGGTCATCGCAGTGCTCTGGGCGATGGATTATCCGGTTGGTTATATCTGCTTGATCCGATTGTCGTCGGGCTGATCTTTGTGGCACTGGTGGCCCAGTTGAGTGCCCGATTATCGCTGGCACGACGTTGTGCCGCTCTCGGTTGCGGATTGACGCTGGCGATATTCGGTGGTTGGGTGATTGGTCTGGTATTGGGAGCGATGTTGCTGTTGCTGGGGTTTGCACGGGGGCGGCGCGAGTTGACTGCGACAGGCATTGTTGCAACGCTGGGCTATCTATCGTGGTTTTATTACTCCCTGCAATGGACGCTGCTCACCAAATCGATCGGTTTGATGTTGTCAGGCGGCTTGCTATTGCTAGCTTACGTGGCCCTTTGCCGCGTGCACACGGAGACTAAACATGCTTGACCGCAATACCGTAAAACATAATCGCGGCGGCTTGATATTAATCGGCTTGATGTTGATTCTGGCGGCGATTAATCAGGCGATCTGGCACAAAGAAGAGATTCTCAAGTATGGTCGCAGCGTGTCGCTGGCGTTAGCGCCCGTCGATCCACGCTCGTTGATGCAGGGCGATTACATGGCGCTGGACTTGGAGCTTTCGCGTGCTATCGCCGCCGCCAGCTCAACCCTGCCGGAGTCGGGCAAGGCGGTATTGTCAGTGCCGCCCAATGCGCCAGCCACATTTGTCCGGCTGGCTGATGGCAAACCGTTGGCAGAGGACGAAGTATTGATTGAATATCGTTTGCGCAATGGCCGTGTCAAAGTAGTCACGGATGCATGGTTTTTCCAGGAAGGTCAGGGTATGGCGCTGGCCGCGGCGCGTTACGGACAATTTCGCGTCGCGCCTGATGGACAGGCGTTATTGGTTGGTTTGCAGGATGAGCATTTGAAGGCTATTAGCCTATCGCCAAAAAAGTTGCCTTAGCGGCGACCCAATTGACCCTGCACTGGTAAAATTCTCGTTTAGCCTATTTATCAGGATCATCATGCCCGGCAATACCTTTGGCGCGTTATTTACCGTTACCAATTTTGGCGAATCCCACGGCCCGGCAATTGGCTGCGTCGTCGATGGTTGCCCTCCCGGGCTAGTCTTGTCAGAGGCCGACATCCAGCCCGATCTGGACCGCCGCAAGCCCGGCACCTCGCGCCACGTCACCCAACGGCAAGAGCCGGATACGGTCGAGATTTTGTCTGGCGTCTATGAAGGCAAAACCACCGGCACGCCGATTATGTTGCTCATTCGCAATCAGGATCAGCGCAGCAAGGATTACGGCAATATTGTCGAAACCTTCCGTCCCGGTCATGCCGATTACACCTATTGGCAAAAATACGGCATCCGCGACCCCCGCGGCGGCGGTCGTTCCTCGGCCCGTTTAACCGCGCCAACAGTGGCGGCGGCGGCGATTGCCAAGAAATGGTTGCTGCAACAATACGGCACTACTTTTAAAGGCTGCATGAGCCAGCTCGGCGAGATTCCGATTGTGTTCGAATCCTGGGACCATGTCCGCGAAAATCCCTTCTTTGCGCCCAATATCAGCCAAATCCCTGAGCTTGAGGATTACATGGACGCCTTGCGTAAGGATGGCGATTCTTGCGGTGCGCGCATCGACGTCGTTGCCAGCAATGTTCCGGTGGGTCTGGGCGAGCCTTTGTATGACCGGCTCGACGCCGATATTGCCTACGCGATGATGGGGATTAATGCTGTCAAGGCGGTCGAAATCGGTGCCGGGTTTGAATCGGTGGCGCAAAAAGGCTCAGTGCATGGCGATGAAATCACGCCGCAAGGGTTTTTGTCGAATAACGCTGGCGGCATACTGGGCGGTATTTCGACCGGGCAAGATATTACGGTGACCATTGCGATCAAGCCGACGTCCAGCATCCGCACACCGCGTCAGTCTATCGACAAGCAAGGTACGCCAACGACGGTGGAAACCTTTGGCCGCCACGATCCTTGCGTTGGAATTCGGGCTACACCGATTGCCGAGGCTATGTTGGCTTTGGTTTTGATGGATCACGCGTTGCGTCATCGGGCGCAATGCGGGGATGTGAAAGTGGATCGGTTGGTGAATCCGGCTTAGTTATTTCTGTGTGTCGGTCGGTGTTCAGATGCAGATTTGCTGCGCCGACGTGCCTCCCTCATTTGTGTACATGACTGACGGCTCTCAGGTCTGGCCGTCAGCTTCTTGGTTTTCCATATTTTCGAACTATTCTTTGAAGTAGCGACGGTGAGCTGCTTCGTGCCTTCCTCAGTGTGTTTTTACCAATCGGCACGTAAATATGCTTGATATATCGGTACTATTTTTCGGCAATCTGCTGCTAGGCGCGGTGTTGGGCGCAGTCGGTGGTGTCTTTGGTATTGGCGGCGGCCTCATTGCCATTCCGGTGCTGGGCATGTTGTATGGAATGGATCAGCAATTGGCGCAAGGCACGGCGCTGGTGATGATCGCGCCCAATGTATTGATCGGTTTTTGGCGTTATCGCCAGCGTAATAGTCTGGATTTACGTGCCGCAAGCATGCTGGGCGGCTCGGCGGTAGTGGTGACCTACGCCAGCGCTTGGTACGCCACCGTGATTGCTGCTAATACGCTGCATTTTGCCTTTGCCGTCTTCATGGAAGTGCTGGGCTGTTATTTGTTGTGGAACTTGCTGCGGCGTAAATCGTCCATGCCTCCAAGAACTGCGTTAGGCCTGAATTATCTGCCGGTGGTCGGTGTGGTTGGTGGGGCGGTTTCCGGTTTTTTCGGGGTCGGCGGCGGTGTTGTAGCTCCGCCTGCGTTGGTGGGGTTTTTCGGCATGACGCAAACCGCCGCCCAAGGCATGGCTTTGGCGCTGGTGTCGCCGGGGGCGGTGGTGGCGTTGTGCACTTTTGCGTATGCCGGGCATGTGAATTGGCAAGTCGGGATTCCGTTGGCGATTGGTGGCATATTGAGTGTGTCGGCGGGCGTCACATTGGCCCACCGTTTACCGGAACGACGGTTGAGATTAGCTTTCAGCATCGCGCTCATTGTGTTGGCTGGATGGTTGATTTTGCGTGGTTGATGATTTTATGCAGGCAGGCCGCTAGCGCATCACTAAATGATCGCTAAACGGCCATACTAATTGCGGTGAGGAGACAACACTGTGGACCCACTTTCAACGATAGCGATGGCCGCTGGCTTATCTTGGGCTAGCGGCATTCGCTTATATATGGCGCTATTCGTCGCCGGATTATTCGCCCGGCTGGACTGGATAACGCTTCCGCATGCGCTCAATGGATTGCAATCGCCCTGGATTCTCGGTCTGACCGGCGCACTCATGCTCATTGAGTTTCTGGCCGATAAAATCCCCGGACTCGATTCAGTCTGGGATGCGATTCAGACTGTCATCAGGATTCCTGCTGGTGCTGTACTCAGTGCGGCGGCTTTGGGGGCGATGGACCCGGCGTTGACCACTGCCGCCGCGTTGCTCGGTGGTACGGTGGCCGCTGGTGCGCATGCGACCAAGGCGAGTAGTCGGGCGATGATCAATACTTCGCCTGAACCATTGAGTAACTGGACGGCCTCAGTGACAGAAGACCTGTCCGTACTGGGCGTTTTATGGGCGGCGTTTTATCATCCCTGGATTTTGTTCGGATTTTTGTTGGTGTTTTTTATTTTTGCCATCTGGTTGTTACCCAAGTTGTGGCGTAGTCTGCGCTGGGTTTTTCATAGGCTTAGTACATGATTGCTCAATCCCTGCGTATGACCCGACGCGATTGGCGCGCTGGTGAATTACGGTTCTTATTAGTGGCGTTGATTGTGGCGGTCGCGGCGTTATCCTCGGTTGGATTTTTTGTCGACCGTATGCGGGCCGGATTAGCCCGCGATGCGCATCAATTACTCGGCGCTGATTTGCTGATCGCCGCCGATCAGCCGATCAATGCCAACTGGCGTAGCGAAGCCCAAAAGCGTGGTCTGACGATTGCCGACACCATCGTTTTCCCCAGCATGGCGTTAGCCGGTGAGGGTGACGACGCCCGCAGCCAACTGGCATCCTTAAAAGCCGTCTCAGGCGGCTATCCATTACGCGGCCATTTACGCATCGCCGACAAGCCTGATAACGATGGCGTTCTCACCCGCGCCATTCCCGCAGCAGGCACGGTGTGGGTTGATCAAAATATTCTGAGTGCATTAAATCTCCCAGTCGGCGCGCCGCTTAAATTAGGCGATCGTCGTTTTACGATTGCGCATATTTTGTCGAATGAACCGGATCGTGGCAGCGGCTTCGTCAATTTTTCACCCCGTGTCATGTTGGCGATGGCCGATCTGGCGTCTACCCATTTGGTGCAGGACGGCTCACGCGTGACGTATCGTTTATTGCTGGCTGGCGCTGCGCCGCAAGTGCAGGCTTTTCAGGATTGGGTAGAGGCCGACATCGTACGTACGAATGTCAAAGGGGTGCGGATTGAATCGCTGGAAACCGGTCGCCCGGAAATGCGCGCCACGCTGGATCGGGGCGAGCAGTTTTTGTCTCTGGTCAGTCTGCTCTCGGCGATGTTGGCGGCGGTGGCGATTGCGATGGCTGCACGCCGGTTTATGTTGCGTCATCTGGATGCATGCGCCATGTTGCGTTGTCTGGGCTTGACCCAGAATCAAGTGACGCGGCTATATCTGTATGAATTTTTATGCATAGGTTTAATCGGTAGCATCATTGGCGCGCTGGCAGGTTTTGGTGGGCATTTTGTGCTGCTGGAATGGCTGGGCAAGTTTGTCTCGCACGATTTGCCGTCGGCTAGTCTGATCCCCGGTTTGCAAGGGATTGCGACGGGCTTGCTGTTATTGCTGGGGTTTGCGTTGCCGCCGATTTTGCAGCTACGCAACGTGCCCCACAACCGCGTGATACGGCGTGAGCAAGACGCACCGCAAGCAATGGTGCTGGCAACCTACGGCCTGGGCACGCTGACGTTTATCGCTTTGCTGTTATGGCAGGCTGGCGACGTTAAGTTGGGTTTGCTCACCGCGCTTGGATTTCTCGGCGGGTTTGTGGTGTTTGCCGGGGTTGCGTGGCTGGCGTTGAAATCGTTACGGTATTTGCGCAGCGTACTTAAGCATCCTAGCTGGCGTTTTGCCCTGACCGGTCTGCAACGGCGTCCGGGCGCGACCATCGTGCAAATCGTGGCGTTGGCGCTGGGATTGATGGCGTTATTGTTGCTCACCGTCATCCGTGGCGATCTGATCGGTGCATGGCGTTTGGCTACGCCGCCAGATGCGCCGAATCGGTTTGTTATTAATATTCAGCCCGATCAACGTGCTGATATCAATCAACGGCTCATTGCCGGTGGCGTTGCTGACCCAACGATGTATCCGATGATTCGCGGTCGTCTCACAGAAATCAATGGCAAGACGATTACCGCCGATAGCTATCAGGAAGATCGCGCCCGGCGCTTGGTTGAGCGTGAATTTAATTTGTCCACGATGGTGGATGTGCCGCCCAAAAATAACCTTGTTGCCGGAACCTGGTTTAAAGATGATCAGCCTGAAGCATCGGTGGAAGAGGGGTTGGCTAAGACGCTCAATTTGAAGTTGGGCGACAAATTGACGTTTGATATTGCCGGGCAGACCGTGAGCGCGCCGATTACCAGTTTGCGCAAACTAGAGTGGGGATCGATGCAGGTGAATTTCTTTGTCATCCTCAATCCCAAGGCGATGGTCGATATGCCGCGTAGCTGGATTACGGCGTTTCATTTGCCGCCTGCGCATAGCAATTTGGGCAATGCGTTGACGCGCGACTTTCCTAATCTCACTGTGGTTGATATCGGCAGCCTCATTAAGCAATTGCAAGACGTGGTGAATCAGGTTGTCGCCGCAGTGGAGTTTTTGTTTTTGTTCACGTTGGCGTCGGGCGGGTTGGTGTTGTATGCGGCCTTGCTGAGTTCGCAAGACGAGCGCATGCGTGAGGCGGGTTTGTTGCGGGCGTTGGGGGCGACGCGCAAGCAGTTGTCGCATGCGCAGTGGATTGAGTTTGGCTTGATTGGTTCTTTGGCGGGGTTTTTGGCTGCTAGCGGGGCGGCGGCTACTGGCTGGGCGTTGGCGCATTTTGTGTTTAGTTTTACTTGGACGTTTAGTGTGTGGATT